>NZ_JANMBF010000146.1:0-1869 GCF_031360265.1 Phenylobacterium sp. | reverse complement strand
AAGTTGCGCGGGTTGGCGTCGGATTTCGTGCCCTGCCCGGCTTTTCGGCAGTGACCCCTGACATCGAGCCGACGTAAGGTTCGACCGGACCTGTTCCACCCAGATTAGATTTAACCGGACTTTGGATATCTCATTGACGATAGCCCAGGGAATAAGGCGCTTGGGGATGCCGGTGGCGGCGTTTCTCGGCGTGGCGCTGATCGGCCTGGTCGCGACGTCCTGGTTCCTCAACCGGGATGCGCTGCGCCAGGCGGTGGAGGCGCAGATCCGCGCCGTCACCGGCCTCGATCTGGTGGTGTCAGGCACGACCGAGATTTCGGTGTTCCCGGCCAGCTACATCAGCTTTCACGACGTCGGCCTGAAAGGTGCTGCTGCCGCCGACCCGGCGCTGGCGGTCGATGTCCTGACCGCTAACCTGCGGCTGCTGCCGCTGTTGCTGCAGCGGTTCGAGATCTCCGACGTCATGATGCTGCGGCCCCACATCCATGTCGTCCGCGACGCCCAGGGCGACAGCAACTGGACGCCTTTCATCTCCACCATCGCGCGCACCATGAAGCCGGGCGCCGAGAATCAAGTGTCGTTCTCCGAGATCAGGATCCAGGACGGCATCCTGACCTACGAGGATGCCGTCCATCAATTGACCGAGCGGCTCGACGACATCGACCTGTCGCTGGCGTGGCCGTCGATCTCGCGCTCCTTCGCCGCCACCGGGCAATTCGACTGGCGCGGCGAGCGCGTCGACGGCTCGATCTCGGCCAGCGACTTCATCGCCGCGTTGTCGGGCGACCGCTCCGGGCTGAAGGCGCGGCTCTCCAGCGCACCCCTAAAACTCGCCTTCGACGGCACGGTGGCCAACCGCACCAGCCTGATGATGGAAGGCACGCTGACGGTGGATTCGGCGTCCTTGCGCAACGCGCTGCGCTGGACCGGGCAGCCACCGCCGGGCTATGGCGGCTTCGGCCGCTTCGCGCTGAAGGCGCGCGCCAATTTGGTCGGCCCCTCGATCGCGCTCACCAATGTCAATGTCGAGCTCGACGGCAATGTCGCCGAGGGCGTGATGACCTACGCCAATAACGGCCGCCAGTCGCTGCAGGCGACACTCGCCGCCGACAACCTCGACTTCACGCCCTATATCTCCACCTTCCGCCTGCTCGCCTCCGGCGCGCATGACTGGAACCGGCAATTATTCGACATCAATTCGCTCTCGACCACCGACCTCGACATGCGATTATCAGCGGCGCGGGTCACCGTCGGCGCGACCAAACTGGGGCGCACAGCGTTCGGCGCCAATCTGCGCGGCGGCGCGCTGGCCCTGAGCGTCGGCGAGGCGCAGGTCTATGGCGGCATCGCGCGGGGGTCGTTCGGCGTCGCGCGTACTGACGCCATGGCCGACGTCAAGGCCCAGTTCCAGTTCACCGATGTCGACCTGCAGGCCTGCGCCTCCGAATTGTTCGGCATCAACAAGCTTTCCGGCCGCGGCAATCTCAGTGTCTCGCTGGTAGCCTCAGGCTCGTCGCCGTTCGGGCTGGCGTCATCGCTCGACGGCACCGCGACCCTGACCGGTCATGACGGCGCGATCTCCGGCTTCAATGTCGAGCAATTGCTCAAGCGGCTGGAGCGCCGGCCGCTGTCCGGCGGCGGCAATTTTCGCCAAGGCTCGACGCCCTATGACAAGCTCACCGTCGCGGTGAAATTTGCCGAAGGCATCGCCACCGCCGACGATGTCCGCGTCGAGGGCCCCGCCGCGCGCCTGACCCTGACCGGCACGGCCTCGGTGCCCGCGCGCGAATACGACCTCAAGGGCATCGCCAGCCTGACCTCGGCGCCAAATGCCCCGCCCGGCTTCGAACTGCCGTTCGTGGTGCAGGG
>NZ_JANMBF010000134.1:0-3118 GCF_031360265.1 Phenylobacterium sp. | reverse complement strand
TGCAGCAGGCGCAGGATCGAGTTGCCGAAGTCGACGGTCGGCGCGAAGAACCGCCGGTCGAGGCCGAGGTAGCAGGCGATGGCTTCCAGCAGTTTCAGGCCCATGGCGTCCAGCGCGTCGTAGAGCCAGCCGACGGCGGCGTGGAACTCGGCGACCTCGGCGTCAGGCCAGACGTTGTCGGCCATGTGGCCGCGGTACGGGTGGCCCGGCGGCAGCTCGCGGCCGACGTGCCAGAATTCCTTCAGGTCGGGGTGAGTCTCGCCCTTGGCGGTCTCGACGCCGAAGGGGGTAAAGCCCCGCTGGCCGCCGACGGGCAGCTTGTAGGTCAGTTTCACCGCCTCGGGCAGGGCGAAGAACGCCCTGGCGGCGGCCAGGGCGGCGTCGATCCGGTCCTGGGGGATGGCGTGGTCGGCGATCACCGCGAAGCCATAGCGGGCGAAGGAGCCTCCCAGCGCCTGCGTGAAGCCTGTGAAGTCGCGGCTGAAGCCGGTGAAGGAGACGGGCGCGATAGGGTCGGGCAGGGTCTGGGCTTGCGACATTCCCGCAGGTCTACACCCGCTCTTCGGCCGGCTCCACCGCTTGCGGATCGACCAGTTGCGGGGCGTCCTCCAGGTCCTCCTCCCCGGCGATGCGGGCCATTTCGGCGCGCAGCACCCGCTCGGTGGTGTCGCGGCTGTCGCGCACGGCCATCACGTAGCGGTCCTCCTCGCCGGCGATGGGGGCGAGCTGGGTGAAGATCGCCTGATCCTGTTCGCGGAACAGGCCGGCGGCGCGGGCGGCGCGGCGCTCGGTGAGGCCAAGCTTCAGCAGGGCGCGGCGGCCGAAATTGATGGCGCTCTCCAGCGTCTCGCGCTCGACCGAAACCCCCGGGGTCTTCATCAGCTCATAGGCGTGGCGCCGGTCGAAGGCGCGGGCGAAGATAGTCAGATTGGGAAAGGCCTCGCGCGCGGACGCGACCATCTCCACGGCCTTGTCGCGGTCGTCGATGGCCACCAGCAGCAGCCTGGCCTTGGCGGCGCCGGCGGTGCGCAAGAGGTCGATGCGGCTGGCGTCGCCATAGTGCACCCGCCAGCCGAAGCGGCGGATCAGGTCGATCTGCTCGATCGAGGAGTCCAGCAGCACGACCTTGAAGTTGTTGGCCATCAGCAGGCGCGCGGCGATCTGGCCGAAGCGGCCGAAGCCGGCGACGATCACGTCCGGATCGCCCTCGTCGAAGGCCAGGCGCTCGGGCTCGGCGTGCGCCTGCGGGCGGCTCAGCACCAGCCGGTCATAGGCCGCCGAGACCAGCGGCGTCAGCGCCATGGAGACCGCCACCACCGCGGTCAGCAGGTGCGCCAGGTCAGCGTCCATCACCCGCGCGCCCAGCCCGAACGTCAGCAGCACGAAGGCGAACTCGCCCCCCTGGGCCAGGGCGACGGCGGTGCTCATCGCCGTGCGGTGCGGATGGCCGAACAGCCGGCCGGCGCCATACATGGCCAGGGTCTTCAAGCTCATCAGCCCGACCACCAGCCCCGCGATGGCCAGGGGGTGGCGGGCGACCAGACCCAGATCCAACCCCGCGCCGACGGTGATGAAGAACAGGCCGAGCAGCAGGCCGCGGAACGGTTCGATGTCGGTTTCCAGCTCGCGCCGGAACTCGCTCTCGGCCAGCACCACCCCGGCCAGGAAGGCGCCCAGCGCGGGCGACAGGCCGACCAGCTCCATCAGGGCCGCGACGGCCACCACCAGCAGCAGGGCCGAGGCGGTGAAGATCTCGCGCAGCCGGGCGGCGGCGATGAAGCGGAACATCGGCCGGGTCAGATAGCGGCCCGCGACGATCACCGCCACGATGCCGGCCAGTTGCGCCGCCGCCTGCTCCCAGCCGGGCAGGGCCGCCAGCAGGTTCGCCGCATGGGCGGCCGGGGGGGCGGCCGCAGGCGCGCCGGCCGGGGTCAGCAGCGGCAGGAGCGCGAACAGCGGGATCACCGCCAGGTCCTGGAACAGCAGCACGCCGAACGACGCCTGGCCCACCGGACCCTGGCGCATGCCCTTTTCTTCCAGGCTCTGCAGGACGATGGCGGTCGAGGACATCGCCAGGATCAGGCCGACGGCGACGCCTGCGCGCCAGTCCAGGCCAAGCGCCAGGGACGCGGCCGCGACCAGGGCCGCAGCGCCCAGTAGCTGCGCCAGGCCCAGGCCGAAGATCGTCGTGCGCAGCTTCCACAACAGCGCCGGGCGCACCTCCAGCCCGATCAGGAACAAGAGGATGACCACGCCGAACTCGGCGAACCGCTGCACCTCACCGGGCTCGCCCACCAGATTCAGCAGGAACGGCCCGACCACGACGCCGGCGATCAGGTAGCCCAGCACCGAGCCCAGCCCCAGCCGCTTGGCGATCGGCACCGAGATCACGCCGGCCGCCAGATAGACCAGCGCCTGGACCAGCAGGGAGTGGGCGTTCATGGCGCCACTGGATCGCGCATCGCGGTGGCTTGAAAGCGGATTTGCGCACCTGAGCGCTTTTTCTCATGGCGCCGGTTCTCAAATGTTGCATTGCGGCGTAACAGGACGGGCATGGTCAGCAAGGTCGCGAAGTCCGCCGCAGACGCGCTCTCGGGCGTGCTGTTCGACGGCATGACAATCATGGCGGGGGGCTTTGGCCTCTGCGGCATTCCCGAAAACCTGATCGCGGCGATCCGCGACGCGGGGGTGAAGGACCTGACGGTGATCTCCAACAACTGCGGGGTCGACGATTTCGGCCTCGGCGTCCTGCTGGCCGGCGGGCAGATCAAGAAGATGATCTCCAGCTATGTCGGTGAGAACAAGCTGTTCGCCGAGCTCTACCTGTCCGGCAAGCTGGAGCTGGAGTTCAATCCGCAGGGCACGCTGGCCGAGCGTATCCGCGCCGGCGGCGCGGGCATCCCCGCCTTCTTCACCAAAACCGGCGTCGGCACCCTGGTGGCTGAGGGCAAGGAAGTCCGTGAGTTCGACGGCGAGATGTATGTGATGGAGCGCGGGCTGACCGCCGTCCTTGCCATCGTCAAGGCGTGGCGGGGCGATCCCGAGGGCAACCGCGGCTCTCGCCGCCCGGCGCGGAACTTCAACCCGCGGATGGCCTCCGCCTCCAAGGTCACCGGCG
>NZ_JANMBF010000110.1:0-4932 GCF_031360265.1 Phenylobacterium sp. | reverse complement strand
AAATCGGCGCCTTTGGTTTCTGGTCGATGATGGTGTTCCTCGCCGTCCTCACCATCGGCTTCATCTACGAATGGAAAAAGGGTGCGCTCGAATGGGATTGATCCTTTCGCCAGAGTACACGTTTGATCGCGCCAAGGAGAGCGGTAGCCCGCTCGCGCGCATCGCCGCGCCAGACCGACGTGATGATCGTCGCCGGCACGCTGACCAACAAAATGGCGCCGGCCTTGCGCAAGGTCTACGACCAGATGCCCGAGCCGCGCTACGTGATCTCCATGGGCTCCTGCGCCAACGGCGGCGGCTACTACTATTTCAGCTATTCCACGGTGCGCGGCTGCGACCGGATCGTGCCGGTGGATGTCTACGTCCCCGGCTGCCCGCCGACCGCCGAGGCGTTGGTCTATGGCGTCCTGCAGCTGCAGAAGAAGATCCGCCGCACCGGGACCATCATCCGATGAGCTGGCCGCAACCGCAGCCGATCCTGGAGAAGCTGGGCCGGGCGATCGTCAAGAGCTCCAAGGGCGCGATCACCGGCTATGAGGTGATGTACGGCGAGGTGAACCTCACCGGCCCCACCGGCCGCATCGTCGAGGCCATGGCCCATCTGCGCGACCATCCGGATTTCCGCTTCAGCCAGCTGATCGACCTCTGCGGCGCGGACTATCCGGAACGCGGCCAACGCTTCGACGTGGTCTACCACCTCTTGTCGATGGCCAAGAACCTGCGGGTGCGGATGAAGGTTCAGACCGACGAGGACACCGCCGTGGCGTCGGTCACCAGCGTCTTCCCCTGCGCCGACTGGTACGAGCGCGAAGCCTTCGACATGTACGGCATCTTCTTCGAGGGCCATCCGGACCTGCGCCGGATCCTTACCGACTACGGCTTCCACGGGCTTCCCCTGCGCAAGGATTTCCCGATGACCGGCTATGTCGAGGTCCGCTACGACGACGAGCTGAAGCGGGTGGTCTATGAGCCGGTGAAGTCGGTGGAATGGCGCAACTGGGACTTCCTGTCGCCCTGGGAGGGGATGGAACCCGGCTACGCGCCGCTGATCCCCGGCGATGAGAAGGCCGCGCTGCCACCGCCGATTGCCGGGCCAAAGCCATGACCGGCGACGCGAGCCCCGCCACGGCCACGGATTTCTTCGCCCCCGCGGTTGCGGGTGAGACAAAGGTCCGCAAGTTCAACATCAACTTCGGCCCGCAACACCCGGCCGCCCACGGGGTGTTACGCATGGTTCTGGAGCTGGACGGCGAGGTGGTCGAGCGCGTCGATCCGCACATCGGCCTGTTGCACCGGGGCACCGAGAAGCTGATCGAGGCCCGGCCCTACGCCCAGACGATCCCCTATTTCGACCGCCTCGACTATGTGGCGCCGATGAACCAGGAGCACGCCTATGTGCTGGCGCTGGAACGGCTGATGGGCGTCGAGGTCCCCATCCGGGGCCAGCTGATCCGGGTGCTCTATTGCGAGATCGGCCGCATCCTGAACCACATCCTCAACGTCACCACCCAGGCGATGGATGTCGGCGCGCTGACCCCGCCGCTGTGGGGCTTCGAGCAGCGCGAAAAGCTGATGGTGTTCTATGAGCGGGCTTCGGGCGCGCGGATGCACGCCAACTATTTCCGCGTCGGCGGCGTTCGCCAGGACCTGCCGGAAGACCTGGTCCGCGACATCGCCGACTGGTGCAAGGCCGTGCCCAAGGTGTTCGACGACATCGAGACCCTGATCACCGGCAACCGCATCTTCAAGCAGCGCAACGTCGACATCGGCAAGGTGACCAAGGACGAGGCGCTGGCCTGGGGCTTCTCAGGCGTCATGGTCCGCGGCTCCGGCATCGCCTGGGACCTGCGGCGCACCCAGCCTTACGAGTGCTATTCGGACCTGGAGTTCGACATTCCGCTGGGCGTCAACGGCGACTGCTACGACCGCTACCTCTGCCGGATGGAAGAGATGCGCCAGTCGGTGAAGATCATGGCCCAGTGCTGCGAGCGGCTGATGAAGACCCCGGGGCCGTCGATCTCCGAGGACAACAAGGTGGCGCCCCCCAAGCGCGGCGAGATGAAGCGTTCGATGGAGGCGCTGATCCATCACTTCAAGCTGTTCACCGAGGGCTATCGCACCCCGCCCGGCGAGGTCTATGCCGCCGTCGAGGCGCCCAAGGGCGAGTTCGGCGTCTATCTGGTCAGCGACGGGACCAACAAGCCCTATCGCTGCAAGATCCGCGCGCCGAGCTATCCGTTCCTGCAGGCCATGGACTGGATGAGCCGCGGCCACATGCTGGCCGACGTCTCCGCCATCCTGGGCTCGCTGGATATCGTCTTCGGGGAGATCGACCGTTGAGCGTCCGCAGGCTTAGCCAGACCCAGCCCGCGAGCTTCGCCTTCGCGCCCAAGACGCTGGAGGACGCGCGCGCCTGGATGGCCAACTTCCCGGCCGGGCGGCAGCAGTCGGCCGTGATCGCCATCCTGTGGCTGGTGCAGAAGCAGGAGGGCTGGGTCTGCGAGCCGGCCATCCGCGCGGTGGCCGAACTGCTCGGCATGCCGGTGATCCGGGTGCTGGAGATCGCCACCTTCTATACGATGTTCATGCTGGAGCCGGTTGGCACGCACGCGCTGGTGCAGGTGTGCGGCACCACGCCCTGCCAGACCCGTGGGGCAGAAGCACTCCTTGCCGTGTGCAAGCGCCGGTTCGGGCCGTCCAACCACCTTTCGGCCGACGGCAAGGTCTTCTGGCAGGAAGTCGAGTGCATGGGCGCCTGCGCCAACGCGCCGATGGCCGCGATCAACGACTATTACTACGAGGACCTGACGCCGGAGAGCTTCGAGACGCTGCTGGACGCCTTCGCCGCCGGCAAGACGCCCAAGCCCGGCTCGGCCATCGGCCGCCAGGGCTCGGCGCCGCAGGGCGGGCCCATCGCGCTCACCGACCCCGCCCTCTATGACGGCTCGCTGGCCAGGGCGATCAAGATCCCGAACCTGCCCGTGAAGGCGCAGGCATGAGCCTCGACCTCGCCGCCGCCAAGCGTCGCCGCACGGTGATGATGATCGTCAATGTGCTGTCGGCGCTGACCGCCATCGCCGCCATCGTGGCCTATTTCAGGTTCGCGCAAGGCTGGGCGCTGATCGCCTTTGTCGCGGCCCTGCTGGTGGGCTTTGGCGGCCAGATCTGGTTCATCGCCGGCCTTCGCGGCGCTGGCGCCGCAAACCCGAAAAAGGAAGCCTAGGCGTGGTGGGTATCCTGGCCGACAAGGACCGCATCTTCCTCAACCTCTATGGCGTCCATGACTGGGGCCTGGAGGGCGCGAAGCTGCGCGGCTGCTGGAACGGCACGCGCGACGTGGTCGCCCAGACACCGGAGTGGATCTGCGATCAGCTGAAGGCGTCGGGCCTGCGCGGCCGGGGCGGGGCGGGGTTCCCCACCGGGCTGAAGTGGACCTTCATGCCCAAGCAGGAGAGCGAGCGCCCGCACTATCTGCTGGTCAACGCCGACGAAAGCGAGCCGGGCGCCTGCAAGGACCGCGACATCCTGCGCAACGACCCGCACCTGCTGATCGAGGGTTGCCTGATCGCGTGCAAGGCCATGCGGGCGCACACGGCCTACATCTATATCCGCGGCGAATATGTGCACGAGCGAGAGCGCCTGCTGGCGGCGATCAAACAAGCCTATGACGCCAAGCTGATCGGGCCGGGCAACGTCCACGGCTGGGACTGCGACGTGCGCGTCACCCATGGCGGCGGCGCCTATATCTGCGGCGACGAGACGGCGCTGATGGAAAGCTTCGAGGGCAAGAAGGGCCAGCCGCGCCTGAAGCCCCCGTTCCCGGCGGGCGCCGGCATCTATGGCTGCCCGACCACGGTCAACAACGTCGAGACCATCGCGGTGGTCGGCACGGTCTTCCGCCGGGGCGCGGAATGGTTCGCCGGCTTCGGGACCGAGAAATCGACGGGCACCAAGCTGTTCGCCGGCTCCGGCCATCTGAACAAGCCCTGCGTGGTCGAGGAAGCCGTCGGCATCTCAGTCAAGCAGCTGATCGAAGACCATATGGGCGGCGTGCGCGGCGGCTGGTCGAACCTGAAGGCGGTGATCCCTGGCGGCATTTCGGTCCGCATGATCCCCGCCGACCAGTGCGAAGAGGCAGTCATGACCTACGAGGACCTGGCCGCCCGGGGCTCGGGCCTGGGCACCGGCACGATGATCGTCTTCGACAAGGACGCCGACCTGGTGAAGGCCATCGCGCGCGCCAGCTACTTCTACAAGCACGAGAGCTGCGGGCAGTGCACGCCGTGCCGCGAGGGCACCGGCTGGATGTGGCGGGTGATGGAGCGGATGGTCACCGGCGAGGCCGAGATGAGCGAGATCGACCTGCTGCTCGACGTCGCCAGTCAGGTCGAGGGCCACACCATCTGCGGCCTGGGCGACGCCGCCGCCTGGCCGATCCAGGGCCTGTTCCGCCACTTCCGCCACGAGGTGGAAGACCGCATCACCCGCTACCGCGCTGGCAAGCCCCACGTGCAGGGTCATTCCCTGCAGGCGGCGGAGTAGGCCCATGCCAATAGCCAAGGTCGACGGCGTCGAGATCGAGTTCGAGCCTGGCATGAGCGTGCTGCAGGTGGCGGAGCTCGCGGGCAAGGAGATCCCACGGTTCTGCTATCACGAGCGGCTCTCCATCGCCGGCAACTGCCGTATGTGCCTGGTCGAGGTGAAGCCCGGCCCGCCCAAGCCGCAGGCCTCCTGCGCGCTGCCGGCCGCCGAGAACATGGAGATCTTCACCGACACGCCGATGGTCAGGAAGGCCCGCCACGGGGTGATGGAGTTCCTGCTGATCAACCACCCCCTGGACTGCCCGATCTGCGACCAGGGCGGGGAATGCGATCTGCAGGACCAGGCCATGGGCTATGGCCGCGACGACAGCCGCTATGCCGACAACAAGCG
>NZ_JANMBF010000145.1:0-2470 GCF_031360265.1 Phenylobacterium sp. | reverse complement strand
GCATGATTTGGCCGCATTGGCGTATAGGCTGAGAGGATGGCCGACCGCGTTCGTATCCTCGCCGCCGCCGCGTTTGCGGGCGTACTTTCGGCCTGTGCGCCGACGCTGGGTCCGCCGCCGCCGGGACGCCCGCACGCCCTGCCCGTCGAAGACACGACTTTCCGCGCCTCGGACTTCGCCTGGTCGCAGGCGCTGGGCCGCAACGCGCTGGTCGGCGCGGTCAATTTCAGGCTCGGCCCGACACGCTACACCTGCCGGGGCGCGACCGTGGTGCTGACGCCCGAGACGCCCTGGTCGCGCCGCCGCATGATGGTGCTCTACAAATCCGACCTGCGCGCCGCCCTGCCCGCCGACGAGGTGCGCGGCCGCACCGGCCAGGCCCCGCCCGGCGACTCCGGCCCCTATGTGAAGCGCGCCATCTGCGACAACGCCGACCGCTTCAGCTTCGCGGGCCTGGCCGACGGCGGCTGGTACGTGGTGACCATGGCCAAGCCGGTCCCCGGCGCTGCCGGCCCGAACATGGCCCTGATGCGCCGGATCACCACCCGCGGCGGCCGGGTGACCAATTTCGAACTCTGAAGCCGCCGGGTCCGCCCGGCCCGCCTCAGTGCACCTTCGCGCGGCCGATCACCAGGCCGTCGGCATTGGCTGAGACATCGATCACCGCCCCGTCCTCCAGGTCTCCGGCCAGCAGCTTGCGGGCGATGGGGTCGACCAGCTCCTTCTGGATCGCCCGCTTCAGCGGCCGGGCCCCGAAGACCGGGTCGTAGCCGCGCTCGGCCAGCCAGTGCATGGCCGCGGCGTCCAGGGCGATTGACATCCGCCGGTCGGCCAGCAGCTTCTCGAAGCGCTTCAGCTGGATCTTGACGATGTCGTCCATCGCGCCACGGCCGAGCCGCTTGAAGAGGATGATCTCGTCGATGCG
This sequence comes from Phenylobacterium sp., assembly GCF_031360265.1. Taxonomy (GTDB): domain Bacteria; phylum Pseudomonadota; class Alphaproteobacteria; order Caulobacterales; family Caulobacteraceae; genus Phenylobacterium. The sequence goes on along the minus strand of NZ_JANMBF010000145.1, from coordinate 1,545 downwards.
GTTCATGAACTCCGGCCGGAAGTGGCCGCGGACCACGGCCATCACCGAGGGCCGCGCGGTCTCCACATCCTCGCCCTCGTCCAGGGTCGCCAGGAATTCCGAGCCCAGGTTGGAGGTCATGACGATGATCGTGTTGCGGAAATCCACGGTGCGGCCCTGGCCGTCGGTCAGCCGGCCGTCGTCGAGCACCTGTAGCAGCACGTTGAAGACGTCCGGGTGGGCCTTCTCGACCTCGTCGAACAGCAGCACCTGATAGGGCCGGCGGCGCACCGCCTCGGTCAGCGCCCCGCCCTCGTCGTAACCCACATAGCCGGGGGGCGCGCCGATCATCCGGCTGACCGAGTGCTTCTCCATGTATTCGCTCATGTCCAGGCGGGTGATGGCCGCCTCGTCGGCGAACATGAACTCGGCCAGCGCCTTGGTCAGTTCGGTCTTGCCGACCCCGGTGGGACCCAGGAACAGGAACGAGCCGATCGGCCGGTTGGGGTCCTGCAGACCGGCCCGCGCACGCCGCACGGCGTCGGAGACCGCCAGCAGGGCCTCCTCCTGGCCGACCACGCGGGCGCGCAGCGCATCCTCCATGGCCAGCAGCTTCTCGCGCTCGCCCTCCAGCATCTTTTCCACAGGCACCCCGGTCCAGCGCGAGACCACCGCGGCGATCTGTTCGGCGTCGACCACCTCGGGCGAGACCGCGTCGGCCTCGGCCCCGGCCTCCTCGGCGGCCAGGCGCTTTTCCAGCCCGGGGATTTCGCCATAGGCGATCTCCGAGGCGCGCTGCAGGTCGCCCCGGCGCTGGGCGGAGACCAGTTCGGCGCGCAAACGGTCCAGGGCCTCGCGGCTCTGGGCGGCGGAGGAGACCTTTTCCTTCTCCGAGCGCCAGCGGGCGGTCATCTCGGCCGACTGGCCTTCAAGTTCGTCGAGCTCGTCTTCCAGCTTTTCCAGCCTGGCCTTGGAGGCGGCGTCCGTCTCCTTGGTCAGGGCCTCGCGCTCGATCTTCAGCTGCACCGCGCGCCGGTCGATCTCGTCCAGCTCCTCGGGCTTGGAGTCGACGGCCATGCGCACGCGGCTGCCCGCCTCGTCCATCAGGTCGATGGCCTTGTCGGGCAGGAAGCGGTCGGCGATGTAGCGATTGGAGAGGGTGGCCGCCGCGACAATGGCGCTGTCGGAAATCCGCACGCCATGGTGCAGTTCGTACTTCTCCTTCAGGCCGCGCAGGATGGAGATGGTGTCTTCCACCGTCGGTTCGCTGACGAACACCGGCTGGAAGCGGCGGGCCAGCGCGGCGTCCTTCTCCACGTTCTTGCGGTACTCATCGAGCGTCGTGGCGCCCACGCAGTGCAGCTCGCCGCGGGCCAGGGCGGGTTTCAGCAGGTTGGAGGCGTCCATGGCCCCTTCCGACTTCCCGGCGCCCACCAGGGTGTGCATCTCGTCGATGAACAGGATCACCTCGCCTGCCGCCGATTCGATCTCCTTCAGGATGGCCTTCAGCCGCTCCTCGAACTCGCCCCGGTATTTGGCCCCGGCGATCAGCGCGCCCATGTCCAG
>NZ_JANMBF010000060.1:0-5727 GCF_031360265.1 Phenylobacterium sp. | reverse complement strand
GGTGGAACATGGCCGCCTGATAGGCGCCCACACCGGCGGCGAAGAACATGTAGCCGAGCTGTGAACAGGTCGAATAGGCGATGACCCGCTTGATGTCGTTCTGGGCCAGGCCGACCGTGGCCGCGAACAGGGCGGTGACCGCGCCGATCAGGGTGACGATCTGCTTGGCCACCGGCGCATATTCGAACATCGGTGACAGCAGGCAGACCATGTAGACGCCGGCGGTGACCATCGTCGCCGCGTGGATCAGGGCCGAGACCGGGGTCGGGCCCTCCATGGCGTCCGGCAGCCAGGTGTGCAGGAAGAACTGGGCGGACTTGCCCATGGCGCCGACGAACAGCAGCGCACAGGCCAGATCCATCAGGCGGAAGCCCTGCCCCGCGAACATCCAGGTGTCGCCCGCATGGGCCGCGACCTGCGGGAAGATCTGGGCGAATTGGATGGTTCCCAGCGACCAGAAGACGGTCATGATGCCCAGGGCGAAGCCGAAGTCGCCGACCCGGTTGACCACGAACGCCTTGATCGCCGCGGCGTTGGCGGTGGGCTTGTGGTGCCAGAATCCGATCAGCAGGTAGCTCGCCAGGCCCACCCCTTCCCAGCCGAAGAACAGCTGCATGAAGTCCGCAGCGCTGATCAGCGCCAGCATGGCGAAGGTGAACAGCGACAGGTAGGCGAAGAACCGCGGCTTGGCGCCGTCTTCTGCCATGTAACCCCAGCTGTAGACGTGGACGAGGCTGGAGACCGTGGTCACCACGACCAGCATCACCGCCGACAGGCCGTCCAGGCGGAACGACCAGTCCGAGACGAACCGTCCGACGTAGATGAAAGGGGCGTAGGTGAGCGTGAACGGCTCCAGCCCGCCCCAGGTCCACTGGCTGAACACCACCCACGACAGCCCCGCAGAGAGCAGCAGCAAGCCGGTGGTGATCGCCATCGAGGCGACATCGCCGATCCGCCGGCCAAACAGGCCGGCCACCGTCGCGCCCAGCGCAGGGCCGAACAGGATGATCGTGACGAGGAGCCTGGGGTCCATGCCTAGCCCTTCATCATCGAAGCGTCGTCCACGGCGATGTCGCCACGGTTACGGAAGAAGGTGACCAGGATCGCCAGCCCCACGGCGGCCTCGGCGGCGGCGACGGTGAGCACGAACATGGCGAAGATCTGCCCGGTGACGTTGCCAAGATAGCTCGAGAACGCCACGAGATTGATGTTCACGGCCAGCAGGATCAGCTCCACCGACATCAGGATGACGATGATGTTCTTGCGGTTCACGAAGATGCCGAACACCCCGATGGTGAACAGGATCGCGGCGACCGCCAGATAGTGAGCGAGACCGATGCTCATGGCTCGACCCCTTCGCCGGGCTTCAGCGAGACCATGCGCATGCCGGTCGCCGGGGTGCGCAGCACCTGGTCCATGATCACCTGGCGCTTGACGCCTGGCTTGTGGCGCAGGGTCAGTACGATGGCGCCGATCATCGCCACCAGCAGCACCATGCCGGCCGCCTGGAAGAAGTAGACGTAGTTCGTATAGAGCACGCGCCCGATCGCCTCGGCGTTGCTCATCGCATCTGTCGCCCCGGCCCCGCGCGCCATGGGCGTGTCGTTGAGCCTGGCCGCACCGCGCGTCGCCACCGTCGTAGAGACCACCACCATCTCGATGGCCAGGCCCCCGGCGATCAGGCCGCCGAGCGGCATGTAGCGGGCGAAGCCCTGGCGCAGTTCGGCGAAATCCACGTCCAGCATCATCACCACGAACAGGAACAGCACCGCCACGGCGCCGACGTAGACCACCACCAACAGCATCGCCAGGAACTCCGCGCCGAGCAGGACGAACAGCCCCGCGGCCGAGAAGAAGGCGGCGATCAAAAACAACACCGAATGCACGGGGTTGCGGGCCGAGACCACGGCCAGGCCGGAGCCCAGCGTCACCGCCGCCATCAGGTAGAATGCGATCGCCTGCAGGGCCATCGGACGGTTCTAGCTCCCCTCAAAAGTAGCGGAATCGCGCATCGCAAGCCCCGCGCGGGTCTTAGCGATAGGGCGCATCCAGTTCCAGATTCTTCGCGATTTCCCGCTCCCAGCGGTCGCCGTTGTCCAGCAGCCGGGCCTTGTCGTAGTAGAGTTCCTCGCGAGTCTCGACGGCGAACTCCAGGTTCGGTCCCTCGACGATGGCGTCCACCGGGCAGGCCTCCTGGCACAGGCCGCAGTAGATGCATTTGACCATGTCGATGTCGTAGCGAGTGGTGCGCCGGCTGCCGTCTTCCCGAGGCTCGGCCTCGATGGTGATGGCCTGGGCCGGGCAGATCGCCTCGCAAAGCTTGCAGGCGATGCAGCGTTCCTCGCCGTTGGGATAGCGGCGCAGGGCATGTTCGCCCCGAAAGCGCGGGCTCTGCGGATTTCGCTCGTGCGGATAGAGCACGGTGGCCTTCGGGCGGACCATATATTTCAGGCCGAGCCCCAGCGCGCCGGCGAAATCCATCAGCGCCGCGCCCTTGATCGCCTGTCCTATGCGCTGGAACATTTCAGGGCCTCTTGCAGGTGTAGTCTTGGATCCACTGGGAATTGCCGCCGTCCTTGAGGACCAGCGTACCCCCCTTGGCCGCGCAGTCGTCATGCACCCGGCGCAGCGTGTCATAGTCCGCCGTCCCGGAGATATTGGTCGTCGCAGAAGCGCAGGCGGTGAGGCCCAGAACCATCAGGAGGGCCGCCGCAATCCTCATCCGATCACCGGAGCATAGACCCGCCAGCCGGCGACCAGGGCCACGGCCACCAGGCTGGTCGGCAGGAACACCTTCCAGCCCAGCCGCATCAGCTGGTCGTAGCGGTAGCGTGGCACCACCGCGCGGACCATGGCGTTGGCGAAGAACACGAGGAAGGTCTTCAGCGCCAGCCAGAAAAGCCCGAACAGGCTGACCAGGGTTGGCGCCCAGTTGGCGGTGAACGGCGTCGGGAACGGGGCCTGCCAGCCGCCCAGGAACAGCACCGCCATCAGCCCGCTCATCAGGATGATGTTCGAGGTCTCGGCCAGATAGAACAGCATGTAGGGCGTCGAGCCATATTCGATGGCGTAGCCGGCCACCAGCTCGCTCTCGGCCTCGGGCAGGTCGAAGGGCGGGCGGTTGGTTTCGGCGAGCCCGGAGATGAAGAAGATCACCCCCATGGGGATCATCACCAGCGCCAGCGGCAGGTTGGCCAGGCCCGCGCCGCCCAGAATGTTCCAGCGCCAGAAGCCGCCGGCCTGCAGCTCGACGATGCGGGTCAGGTTCATGCTGCCCGACAGCAGGATCACGGTGATGATCACGAAGCCGATGGAGACCTCGTAGGAAACCATCTGCGCGGCCGAGCGCAGGGCGCCCAGGAACGGGTATTTCGAGTTGGACGCCCAGCCGCCCATGATGATCCCATAGACGCCCAGCGAAGACACCGCGAACAGGTAGAGGATCCCCACATTGATGTTGGAAACCACCCAGCCAGGGGCCAGCGGCATTGCGGCCCAGGAGCCCAGCGCCAGGGTGACGCTGATCAGGGGCGCCAGCAGGAAGACGAACTTGTCGGCCCCGGCCGGAACGACCAGTTCCTTGATCAGGAACTTGCCGAGATCGGCGAAGGACTGGAGCAGGCCGAATGGCCCCACGACGTTGGGCCCTTTGCGCATCTGCACGGCCGCGAAGATCTTGCGGTCGCCATAGATCAGGAAGGCCACGGTCAACAGGAGGACCACGGTGACCAAAAGGATCTGGCCGACGGTCAGTACCGTCCAGCCTATGGGGGTGGTCCAGAAGTCCATCTATTCCGCCGCAATCTTGGCGGCGCCGGAGGCGAGCGCGGCGCATTCGGCCATGGTCACGCTGGCGCGCGCGATGGGATTGGTCAGGTGGAAGGCCGCCACCGCGCTGGCGAACGGCGCGTCGGAGAGCCCGCCCTTGCGCCCGAGCGCGTCCAGATCGAGGGACGCGGAGCCGGGGCTGGCCACATAGTCGATGCGGCCAAACGTCGGATGGTCGGCGAAGAGCCTGGCCCTGAGCGCGTCCAGGCTGTCGTAGGGCAGCTTCGCGCCCAGCCGCTCGGAGAGCGCGCGCAGGATCGCCCAGTCCTCCTTGGCTTCGCCCTTGGGGAACACGGCGCGCACGCCCTGCTGCACCCGGCCCTCGGTGTTGACGTAGAGGCCGTTCTTTTCGGTGTAGGCGGCGCCCGGCAGGATCACGTCGGCCTTGTGCGCGCCCTGGTCGCCATGCGTGCCCAGATAGATCGTGAAGGCGCCGGAGCCCGAGGTGTCGATCTCGTCGGCGCCCAGCAGGAACAGCACGTCGGCCCCGCCCGGCGCGGCGAGCTCAAGCGCGGTCTTGCCGCCCTCGCCGGGCACGAAGCCCAGGTCCAGGCCACCGACCCGGGCGGCGGCGGAATGCAGCACGTTCCAGGTCATGCCGAAGGTCTTGGCGACAGCGGCGGCGGCGCTGAGCACCGCGGCCCCATCGGCCCGGCTGAGCGCGCCCGCGCCCACCACGATGGCCGGCGTCTTGGCCGTTTTCAACGCGGCGACGAACTCGCCCTTGGCCTTGGCCAGACCGCCCAGCGTGGCGGGGCCGGCGCCCAGGTAATCGTAAGCATAGGTCAGGTCCGCCTGTTGACCGATCACGCCGATCCGCAAGGCGCCCGCCAGCCAGCGCCTGCGCAAACGCGCGTTCAGCACCGGCGCCTCGAGGCGCGGGTTGGTCCCCACCAACAGCAGGACGTCGGCATCCTCGATGCCGGCGATCGTCGAATTGAACAGCCAGCTTTCGCGCGGCCCGCCGCCCAGCGCCATGCCGTCCTGGCGGCAGTCGGTGGAGGCCACGCCGAGCTCGCGGAACAGGTCCAGCGCGGCCTTCATGGACTCCACGTCCTGCAGGTCGCCGGCGATCACCCCGATGCGGTCGGGGGCGGTCGCCGTGACCCTGGCAGCCACGAGCTCCAGCGCCTCGCTCCAGGTCGCGGCGCGCAGCTTGCCGCCCTCACGGATATAGGGCCGGTCGAGCCGCTGGCGCGCCAGCCCATCGACGGCGTAGCGGGTCTTGTCGGAGATCCACTCCTCGTTGATGTCCTCGTTGACACGCGGCAGCACCCGCAGCACCGCCGAGCCCCGCGCATCGACCCGGATCGCCGAGCCCAGTGCGTCCATCACATCGACGGTCTCGGTCTTATTGAGCTCCCAGGGGCGGGCGTTGAACGCGTAGGGCTTGGAGGTCAGGGCGCCCACCGGGCACAGGTCGATGATGTTGGCGGACAGTTCCGACATCACCGCCTTGTCGAGATAGGTCGTGATTTCAACGTCTTCGCCGCGACTTATCAGGCCAATCTCCGGCACCCCGGCGACCTCGGTGATGAACCGGACGCAGCGGGTGCACTGGATGCAGCGGGTCATCACCGTCTTGATCAACGGCCCCATGAACTTCTCTTCGACGGCGCGCTTGTTGTCGGCATAGCGGCTGTCGTCGCGGCCATAGCCCATGGCCTGGTCCTGCAGATCGCATTCCCCGCCCTGGTCGCAGATCGGGCAGTCCAGGGGGTGGTTGATCAGCAGGAATTCCATCACCCCGTGGCGGGCCTTCCTGACCATCGGCGTGTCGGTGAAGATCTCCATGTTCTCGGCGGCCGGCAGGGCGCAGGAGGCCTGCGGCTTCGGCGGCCCGGGTTTCACCTCGACCAGGCACATGCGGCAGTTGCCGGCGATGGACAGCCGCTCGTG
>NZ_JANMBF010000033.1:0-45494 GCF_031360265.1 Phenylobacterium sp. | reverse complement strand
GGCGGCGCGGGCGTCGACGATCAGCGGGACGCTCAGCGTCACGGCGGGGTCGGGGGCGGCTTCCATGATGCGGCGGGCGACGGCGATGACAGCGTCGGCCTCGACCTCCGGCGCCTCGAAGATCAGTTCGTCGTGGACCTGCAGCAGCATCCTGGCCGTCAGCCCGGCGTCACGCAGGGCCTGGGGCATGCGGATCATCGCGCGGCGGATCACGTCGGCCGCGGCGCCCTGGATCGGGGCGTTGATGGCGGCGCGGTCGCCGAAGGCGCGCTCAGCCGGCGACTTGCCTTGCGCGGCGGGGATGAAGATCTTGCGGCCGAAGATGGTGGTGACGAAGCCCTCGGCGCGGACCTGGCGCTGCATGCGGTCCATATAGGTGCGGATGCCGGGGAAGCGTTCGAAATAGGTCTTGATATAGGCGCCGGCCTCCTCGCGCGGGATCGACAGCTGGTTGGCCAGGCCGAACGCCGAGATGCCGTAGACGATGCCGAAGTTGATCGCCTTGGCGCGCCGGCGCGTCTCGGCGGGCATGCCCTCGACCGGCACGCCGAACATCTCCGACGCCGTCATGGCGTGGATGTCCAACCCTTGGGCGAAGGCCGCCTTCAGCTGCGGGATGTCGCCGATGTGGGCCAAAAGGCGCAGTTCGATCTGGCTGTAGTCGGCGCTGATCAGCACATGGCCCGGCTCGGCGATGAAGCATTTGCGGATCTTGCGGCCCTCTTCGGTGCGCACCGGGATGTTCTGCAGGTTGGGGTCGGATGAGGCGAGCCGCCCGGTGGTCGCCGCGGCCAGCGAATAGGAGGTGTGGACGCGGTTTGTCCGGGGATCGATGGCGGCCACCAGGTTGTCGGTGTAGGTGCCCTTCAGCTTCGACAGCTGGCGCCAGTCCAGCAGGATGCGCGGCAGCTCATGGCCCTGGGCGGCCAGGTCCTCGAGCATCGAGGCGTCGGTGGAATTGGCCCCGGTGGCGGTGGTGCGGCCGGACGCCAGGCCCATCTCGCCGAACAGCAGGTCGCCGATCTGCTTGGGCGAGCCCAGGTTGAACGGCCGGCCGGCGACCCGGTGGGCCTCAAGCTCCAGCTCGCCCATGCGCACGGCGAAGTCGTTGGAAAGCTGGCGCAGGCGATCGGGATCGACCTTGACGCCCGCCAACTCCATTTCGACCAGCACCTTGGGCATCGGCCGTTCCAGGGTCTCATAGACGGTCATCAGCTTTTCGTGCGCCAGCCTCGGGCGCAGGTGCTCATAGATCCGCAAGGTGACGTCGGCGTCCTCGGCCGCGTAGCAAGTGGCTGCCTGCAGTTCCACGTGCTTGAAGCTCTTCTGCGCCTTGCCGGCGCCGGCCACGGTCTTGAAGGTGATCGGCTCGTGGCCGAGCAGGCGCTTGGAGAGCTCGTCCATGCCGTAGCTCTTGTGCAGCCCGCCCTCGAGGGCGAAGGCGATCAGCATGGTGTCGTCCATGGGGCCGACGCTGACGCCATAGCGTTGAAGGACGGCTAGATCGTACTTGCCGTTCTGGGCGACCTTGAGGACGGCTGGGGATTCCAGCAGCGGTTTCAGCCGGGCGATGGCGTCGGCCAGCGGGATCTGCGCGAGCTCCACCGGCGCGTCGAGCTGCAGGCCGCCTTCGTGCTCCTGCTCATGGCCCACGGGGATGTAGCAGGCGTCGCCCGGCGTGATCGCCAGCGAGACGCCGCAGAGGTTGGCGGCCGAGGCCGACAGGGCGTCGGTCTCGGTGTCGAAGGCGACGAGGCCGTGCGCGAAGGCGCGCGCGATCCAGTCGTCCAGCGTCGCCAGGTCGCGGACGCAGGCGTAGGCGTTGACGTCGATGGCGCCGTGGCTGGGCGGGGCGGGCGCCCGGCTTTCGGCGGCGGGGGGCGCGGCGGGCAGGCCGCCGGACTGGGCCTCGGCGACGCGCCGACCCAGGGTGCGGAACTCCATCAGCTCAAGGAAGGCGGCCAGGGTGGCGGCGTCGGGCTCCTCGACGCCCAGCGCCTCCACCGGGGTCGGCAGCGGGGTGTCGCAGTCGAGCTGCACCAGCTGGCGCGACAGGCGGATCTGGTCGGCGAAGTCGATCAGGGTCTGGCGGCGCTTGTCCTGCTTGATCTCTGAGGCACGGGCCAGCAGCGTGTCGAGGTCGCCGTATTCGTTGATCAGGGCCGAGGCGGTCTTGACGCCGATGCCCGGCGCGCCGGGGACGTTATCCACCGAATCCCCGCACAGGGCCTGGACGTCCACCACCTTGTCCGGGGTCACCCCGAACTTGTCGAACACCTGCTCGGCCCGGATCACCAGGTTGGGGGTCTTCATCGTATCCAGCATCGAGACGCTAGGTCCGACCAGCTGCATCAGGTCCTTGTCGGACGAGACGATCACCACCTCGCCGCCGGCGTCGCGCACCTTGCAGGCATAGGCCGCGATCAGGTCATCGGCCTCATAGCCGGGGAGCTCCAGGCAGGGCACGCCGAACGCCCGGGTGGCGTCGCGCACCAGCGGGAACTGCGGGACCAGGTCCTCCGGCGCCGGCGGCCGGTGGGCTTTGTACTGATCGTAGAGGGCGTTGCGAAAGGTCTTCTCCGAGTGGTCGAACACCACCGCCAGGTGGGTCGGCGCCTCGGCCGAGGCCCGCATGTCGACGAGCAGCTTCCACAGCATGTTGCAGAAGCCCTGCACCGCCCCCACTGGCAGGCCGTCGGACTTTCGCGTCAGCGGCGGCAGGGCGTGGAAAGCGCGAAAGATGAACCCCGAGCCATCCACCAGATAGAGCCGCACGCGGGGTCCGTCCTGGCTCATGGCGCGCGGGGTCTCGTCGGGGGTCTCGTCGGGGGTGTCGATCATGGGGCAACGATAGGACCGCCGGGCCGCAAGGTCACCTGCGTCGCTACGCGAACCGCGTGTTGAGGTTGCCCAGGCCCTCGGCGCCGGCGGCGAAGGCGGCCGGATCGCCGTCCGCCAGGAAGGCCGCCACCGCCTTGGCCACGGTGGCGTAGGCGCAGCGGAAGGGGGCGGTGGCGGAGCTCACCCGGCGCACGCCCAAAGCCTGCAGGCTGGCGGCGTCGCCGAGCGCCGGCAGCAGCATGATATTGAGCGGCAGGGCGATGTGAGCCGCCAGCCGGCCGATCAGCCCCGGGTCGGCGGGACCGGGCGCGAAGATCCCGTCGGCGCCGGCGGCGCGATAGAGCTCGGCGCGGCGTACCGCCTCTGCGAAGGCCGCCTCGCCCTCGGCCAGCCCCTTCAGATAGACGTCCGTGCGGGCGTTGATGAACAGCGGCACGCCGGTGGCGTCGGCGGCCTGCCGCGCGGCGGCGACCTTGCGGGCGTGCAGATCCGGGTCGCGCCGGCCGTCCTCCAGATTGACGCCTACGGCGCCAGCGCCGATCACCGCCCGGATGGTCTCCGCCAGCCTGCCGAGGTCGTCGGTATAGCCGCCCTCGATGTCGGCGGTGACCGGCACGGCGACCACGCGGGCCACCGCCTCGATGGTGGCCAGCAGCTGGGGGATCGGCAGGGCGTCGCCGTCCGGATAGCCATGCGCCCAGGCCACCGCCGCCGAAGAGGTGGCCACGGCGCGTGCGCCGGCGTCGGCCATCACCGCGGCGCTGGCCGCGTCCCAGGCGTTGGGCAGGATCAGGATCTTCCCGCCGCCGTGCAGGCCGGCGAAGGTCTCGGCCTGGGTCTTCTGGTCCATGGTTCTCAAGTCCCTGTGTCTGGCTGACTAGACGTAGATACCCCCGCGGCCATGGCAAGCGCTGGCGGCTTCCGGACCCCGACCCGCTTCGCCGCGCCGCGAAACCCTGTAGAACGCCGCCGTGACCGCCACGGCTCTCTCCCGTCTGACCCTGACCGACTTCCGCTCCTATGCGCGGACGGACCTGAGGCTGGATGGGCGGCCGGTCTATCTGGTCGGGCCGAACGGGGCGGGCAAGACCAACCTTTTGGAAGCGGTCAGCCTGTTCACGCCGGGCCGGGGTCTGCGCGGTTCCAGCCTGGCCGAGGTGGGCCGGCGGATGCCGGGCGAGGCGGTCGGCCGTGCCTGGGCGGTGTCGGCCATTGTCGCTACGGACGGTGGCGCGACCCGGCTCGGCACGGGGGTCGAGGCGCCCGGCGCGGCGCGGCGCACGGTCAGGATCGAAGGCGAGACCGTACCGCCTGGTCGGCTGGCCGAACATCTGCGCCAGGTCTGGCTGACGCCGGCGCAGGACCGGCTGTTCCTGGAGGGGGCCTCTGACCGCAGGCGGTTTTTTGATCGGCTGGTGTTCGCCGCCATCCCGCGCCACGCCGCCCACGCGCAGGCCTATGAAAAATCCAGCCGCGAGCGGATGCGCCTGCTGATCGACGCCCGCGACGCCGGGGGCGCGCCCGACCCGGCCTGGCTCGACGCGCTCGAGGCCCGGCTGGCCGAGGCCGGCGCCCTGATGGCCGAGGCCCGCGCACTCACCCTGGCGGCCCTGCAGGTCGAGATCGACGAGCGGGGGATGCGGCCCTTCCCGCGGGCCCGGTTGTCGCTGACCGGCGAATGGGAGAGGTTATCCGCCGCCGGCGCCGAGATCGCCGACATCGAGGTCAAGCTGGCCCGCGCGCTGGCCGAAGCCCGGCCCCGCGACGCCGCCGCCGGCCGGGCGCTGACCGGCCCGCACCGTGGCGATCTGGCGGTGATCCACGCCGAAAGGGACCGTCCGGCGGCGGAATGCTCCACCGGCGAGCAGAAAGCCCTGATCCTCAACCTGGTCCTGGCCCAGTCGGCGCGGCTTTCACGTGCAGAATCAGCGCCAAGCCCTATATTGTTGCTGGACGAAGTCGCAGCGCATCTGGACCGCATCCGAAGAGGCGCGCTGTTCGACGAAATCGAGGCGCTCGGGCTCCAGGCCTTCCTGACCGGAGCCGACGAGCACCTCTTCGAAGACCTGAAAGGACGGGCCCAGGGCGTTCGCGTGGACGCAGGCGGCCTGACTCAGCTGGACACTTAAATGAGCGAAGAGAACGACACCCCCGAAGCCACCAACGGCCCGCAGGTTTCCGGGGATGGTCCGACGCCCGAAAACAATGGGCAGGACGACTATGGCGCGGAAAGCATCAAGGTTCTCAAGGGCCTGGACGCGGTGCGCAAGCGTCCGGGGATGTATATCGGCGACACCGACGACGGCTCGGGCCTGCACCACATGGTCTATGAGGTGGTCGACAACGCCATCGACGAGACCCTGGCCGGCTGGGCCAGCCGGGTGGAGGTGATCCTCAACGCCGACGGCTCGGTGACCGTCACCGACGACGGGCGCGGCATCCCGGTGGACATCCACGAGGGCGAGGGCATCTCGGCCGCCGAGGTGATCATGACCCAGCTGCACGCCGGCGGAAAGTTCGACCAGAACTCCTACAAGGTCTCCGGCGGCCTGCACGGGGTCGGGGTCTCGGTGGTGAACGCGCTCTCCGAACGCCTGGAGCTGAAGATCTATCGCGGCGGCAAGTCCTACGAGATGGCGTTCCGGCACGGGGATTCGGTGGCCCCGCTTAAGGAGACCGGCGCCGCGCCGATGCGCGAGACCGGCCAGCCGCTGTCGGGCACGGAAGTCACCTTCCTGCCGTCGCTGCAGACCTTCGCCTTCATCGATTTTGACTTAAAGACCCTGGAGCACCGGCTGCGCGAGCTGGCCTTCCTCAATTCCGGCGTGACCATCTGGCTGAAGGACCATCGCGGACCCGAGCCCACCGAGGAGGTCATGCACTACGAGGGCGGCGTCGAAGCGTTCGTGCGCCACCTGGACAAGGCCAAGACGCCGCTGCTCAAGGAGCCGATCGTCATTCGCGGCAAGCGCGAGAACGTCGAGATCGACCTGTCGCTCTGGTGGAACGACGGCTACCACGAGAACGTCCTGTGCTTCACCAACAACATCCCCCAGCGGGATGGCGGCACCCACCTGGCGGCGTTCCGCTCGGCGCTGACGCGGATCATCACCGGCTATGCGGAAAGCTCCGGCGCGGCCAAACGCGAGAAGGTCTCCGTCGGCGGCGAGGACGCGCGCGAGGGCCTGACCTGCGTGCTGTCGGTCAAGGTGCCGGACCCGAAGTTCTCCTCCCAGACCAAGGACAAGCTGGTCTCCTCCGAGGTGCGCCCGGCGGTCGAGGGCCTGGTCGGCGAGGGGCTGGGGTCGTGGTTCGAGGAACATCCCGCCGAGGCGCGGCTGATCGTCCAGAAGATCGCCGAGGCCGCCGCCGCCCGCGAAGCCGCGCGCAAGGCCCGCGAGCTGACCCGGCGCAAGTCGGCGCTGGATATCTCGTCCCTGCCCGGCAAGCTCGCCGACTGCGCCGAGAAGGACCCCGCCAAGTCCGAGATCTTCATCGTCGAGGGCGACTCCGCCGGCGGCTCGGCCAAGCAGGCCCGCAACCGCGACAACCAGGCGATCCTGCCCCTGCGCGGCAAGATCCTCAACGTCGAGCGCGCGCGCTTCGACAAGATGCTGGGGTCCGAGCAGATCGGCACCCTGATCACCGCGCTGGGCGCCGGGATCGGCCGCGACGACTTCGATATCGACAAGATCCGCTACCACAAGATCGTGCTGATGACCGACGCCGACGTCGACGGAGCGCACATCCGCACCCTGCTGCTCACCTTCTTCTACCGGCAGATGCCGCAGGTGATCGAACGCGGCTATCTCTATATCGCCCAGCCGCCGCTCTATAAGGCGTCCAAGGGCAAGTCGGTGCGTTATCTGAAGGACGACCCGGAGCTGGAGATCTACCTGATCGACGAGGGCGTCGACGGGGCCACGCTGGACCTCTCCAACGGCGAGCGGATCACCGGCGCCGACCTCTTGGCGATGGTCCAGACCGCGCGCGGCGCCAAGGCCAATGTCGAGCGGCTGGCCGCCCGCGCCCCGGCCTTCGCCATCGAGCAGGCAGCGCTGGCCGGCCTGCTGGCGCCCGGCGGCGATCCGGCCGCGGCGGCCCGGCGGCTCGACCTCTACGCCGAGGAAGGCGACGGCGACTGGACCGGCGCGGCCGGCGAGGCGGGGAGCTTCGTGTTCGCACGGGTGAAGCGCGGCGTCTCCGAACGCATCGTGCTGGACGAACTGCTGCTGCAGGCCGCCGACGCACGGCGGCTGGCCGAACGCTCGCGGGAGCTGGCGGTGATCTTCGAGGGCCGGGCGACCTTCACCCGCCGCGACCGCGCCACGGTGGTGCGCGGGCCGATCGACCTGGTCAATGCGGTGATGGACAATGGCCGGCGCGGCCTGTCGGTGCAGCGCTACAAGGGCCTGGGCGAGATGAACGCCGACCAGCTGTGGGAGACCACGCTGGACGCCGACGCCCGCACCCTCCTGCAGGTCAAGGTCAACCACGCCGACGACGCCGACGACATGTTCACCCGCCTGATGGGCGACCTGGTCGAGCCCCGCCGCGAGTTCATCCAGACCAACGCGCTGGACGCCGAGGTGGACGTCTAGAGGGGGCGCCTAGAGATGCTCTCCCCCGCAGGGGGACCTGTCAGCGAAGCTGACTGAAGGGATTCAAGCCCACAAGCATCGGCGGATGAAACCCCCTCCACCGCTTCGCGGTCCCCCTCCCCCTGTGGGGCAGGATCTCAGGCATCGAACCCGCCGACCACTTCCAGCACCGCGTCGCCATAGCGGGCGAGTTTGCCTTCGCCGACGCCGGTGATCCGTTCCAGGGCGGCGCGGCTGGCCGGCTTCACGGCGGCGATCTCGGCCAGGGTGCGGTCGTGGAAGATGACGTAGGGCGGGACGTGCTGGGCCTTGGCCTGGGCCGAGCGCCAGGCCCTGAGCGCCTCGAACAGGGCGGCGTCGCCAGGCGCCATCTCCAGCGCCTCGCGGCCCGTGCGCGCGCGGCGGGCCGCCTTGGCCGGGGCCTCGGCGCGGGTCTGGATCATCACCTTGCGTTCGCCGCGAAACACGCGGCGGACCGCCTCGGCGTCGCCGACTCCGACCAGCGGGCGGCCATCGTTGGGATCCTCGCGCAGCAGGCCCTCGAACAACAGCTGTTCGACCAGATCGCGCCAGGCGGCCAGCGGCCGGTCCTGGCCGATGCCCCAGGTGGAGAGCGCCGCCTCGTGGTCGCTGACGTCCTTGGTCTTGCCCAGCAGATGGTCCACCAGCCGACCTCGGCCATAGCGCCCGGCCAACCGGTGGGCGGCCGAGAGCGCCTTCTGGGCGGCCTCGGTGGCGTCGCTCATCTCCACCTGGCCGGTGCAGAGGTCGCATTGACCGCAGACCTCCACCCCCTCTTCGCCAAAGTACCGCCGCACGGTGGCGGCCCGGCAGCCGGTCCCGTCCAGGAGGGCGTAGAGCTGGCGGACCTTGCCCACCTGCACCTGCTTGACGGCGGGTTCCATCTCGCGCTCGGCGATGCGGCGCAGCGCCCAGCTCATGTCGGCCGCGCCATAGAGAGTGATGCCCTCGGCCGGATCGCCATCGCGCCCGGCGCGGCCGATCTCCTGCCAGTAGGCCTCGATGGACGACGGCGGGTCGGCGTGAATCACGAAGCGGACGTCGGGCTTGTCGACGCCCATGCCGAAGGCGATCGTCGCCACCATCACGGCGGTGTCGGCCTGCAGGAACTGCTCCAGCCGGTCGATGCGCAGCTGGCGCTCCAGGCCGGCGTGATAGGCCAGCGCCGGGACGCCCGCGTCGCGCAGGGTCTGGGCGAGCTTGTCGACCCCGTCGCGGGAGCCGGCGTAGACCACCCCGGAACGGTCGGGCCGGGCGGTGACCAGCTCCACCACCCGGGCGTGGCCCGCCCCGCGCTTGCGTTCGGCCGAGAGGATCAGCTCGGGCCGGGCGAAGCTGGCGACGAACTCGGCCGATTGCTCCAGCTTGAGCTCCGCGCGGATGTCCTCGCGGGTCCTGGCGTCGGCGGTGGCGGTCACCGCCAGGCGCGGGACGCCGGGGAAGATGTCCGCCAACCGGCCCAGCATCCGGTAGTCGGGGCGGAAATCGTGGCCCCACTGGCTGACGCAATGGGCCTCGTCGATGGCGATCAGCGCCAGGGGAACGCGCGCCAGTCGCTCCAGCATGGACGGCTGCATCAGCCCTTCCGGCGAGACATAGAGCAGGTCGAGGTCGCCGGCCTCGACGCGCCGCCAGATCTCGCCCTTCTCGGCGGGGTCGATGTTGGAATCCAGCCGGGCGGCGGCGACCCCCAGCTGCCGCAGGGCAGCCACCTGATCGGTCATCAGGGCGATCAGCGGCGAGACCACCAGCCCCAGGCCTGGACGGATCAGGCTGGGGATCTGGTAGCAGGCGCTCTTGCCGCCGCCGGTGGGCAGCACGGCCATGGCGCTGCGCCCGGCCAGCACCTCGGCGATCACGTCGGCCTGCAGACCCTTGAACTCTGGGTAACCGAAGGTATGGCGCAGGATGTCGCGGGCTTGCGACAGGGGGTCGAGGTCGGGCGCAGCGACAGCGGACGGCATCGACGTCTTATGGAGCCGACTCGCCCGTCAGGCCAGCGGGTGATCTCAGGCCATGGCCTTGAGCTGGGTGCGGTCCTGGATGCCGCGCACAGCCCAGAGCAGCCGCAGGGCCGCGCGGCCGGAAAGCCGCTCGGGATCGAAGTCCTCCCGCAGCGATAGCGTATCGAGGATCGCGTCGTCCCCCGGGTTTGTGCGTCGGGCGCACATGTTCCAGTCGGCGAACATGCGCCGCTCCGCCGGGCCGGCCTGCAGCACCTTTGCGTCGCTGTGGCGCGGATCATTGCAGATCCGCCCATAGGTGGTCAGCACGGCCTGCGCCGGCCCCTCCAGCGTCTGCAGGAAATAGCCTTCGTGGACCAGCAGCAGGCCGGTGACGTCCACCGCGCGGTTGTTGCGGATCGAGGCGCGGATGATGTCGCCGATGATCTCGTCGACCCCGGCGGCATCGAGCGCGGCAGCGCTGGCCCGCAGGTCGAGAGCCTGGCGGCTGGCATAGACCAGTCGGTGCAGTGTCCGGCTGCCGGAGATGAGGCTCATGTCGGGGTCGCCTTTCGGAATACCCTTGCGCCTTCAGAGGTTGCCCGGCGGCTAACGCCAGGCGCCTCAGGCGCTCGCGTCCATCCGGCTGATGGTCAGCTTGCGAGCCCAGTGGGCGCCCATGCGATTGACGAAAACCTCGGGCCGCTCGGCCAGCGCCTCGGTCTCCAGCTACAGGCGCTTCAGGTGGCGCACCTTGCCGGCGGCGGGGTCGTCCTCGTAGGCGCTTCGCCCATGCAGCACGTGGTAGTTGTTGATGAACTGCATGTCGCCGGGCCGGAAATCCATGATCACCGACCAGGCCCCGCCCTCGGCCTGGTCCTGCATCCAGGTCAGGGCCTCGACGGCTTTTTCGGTCAGGCGCGGGGCGTCGGGGTGGCGCTGCGAGGCCAGGATGTAGGGGCGGATCAGCCGCGTGAACAGCCGCCCGCCGTGCCGCGTGAACACCGGCATCAGATACCAGCCGGGCTTGCCGGGCGCCTGTTCGCCCCGGTAGTCGAAGGGCTGGGGCTTGTAGAGCTCGGCCGCCAGGTCGGGGCGTTCGGTCACCAGCCGGTTGTGCAAGGCCACTGAATTGCACACCGCCGACAGCCCGCCGGACACGCCGGTCTGCAGGCACATCAGGCCGACCAGGTCGGAGCCGTCGCAGTGAAAATCCAGGCCGACGAGCCCGATCTCGTTGCCGCGCGACGTCGGATCACCCGCCGCCTTGCCGTGGTCGGTGACGTCGCCCAGCAGGTGGCCCTTGGCGTTCTGCGGCCAGGGCTTGCCCAGGTGCGCGCCGATCCCCCAGTAGGCCATGTTCATCTGATCGTTCGACCACCGCTCTCGTGGCAGGCCGCGCAGCCGCACGAAGCCGCGCCCGTCCATCAGCTCGCGCTCGATGGCCTTCAGCCGGGGACCGAGCGTCGGCAGGGGAAACTCCGCCTTGCCGATCGCCAGGAAGTCGTCGGACAGGGCGAACGCATGGGCGACGGCGGCCTCCAGCTCATCGATCTCGGTGGGAGACAGATGTTCGGTCCAGGTCTTCGGGTCGGCCACGTCGGCGGCCGTCCATTCGCAGGCGGTCTCCAGGGCCATAGGATCGAAGCGGGCGATGTTCATGGTGCGGCGTCCTATTCGGCGGCGAGCGCGATGGGCGCGGCCTGGGCTCCGCGCAGCAGGCGGCCGGGCAGGGCGTCGGTGGGCTCCCCGCCGCGATAGGTGACCTGGCCGGCGACGATCGTCGCCGTATAGCCGTCGGCCCGCTGGATCAGCCGGCGCCCGCCGGTCGGCAGGTCATAGGCCACGCTGGGCGCCCGCAGTTTCAGGTGGTCGTAGTCGATGACATTCAGGTCGGCCCGGTAGCCCGGCCGGACCAGGCCGCGATCAAACAGCCCGACCGTCTCGGCGGTGTCGCGGCACTGGGCCCTGACCATCTTCTCGAGGCTGAGTTTCGGCCCGCGCGTGCGGTCGCGCGTCCAGTGGACGATGTTGGTGGTCGGGAACGATCCGTCGCAGATCATCCCCACATGCGCCCCGCCGTCGGAGAGGCCGGGGACGACGCAGTCGTGCTGCAGCATCTGGTAGGCCGGATCGAGCGTGTTCTGGGCGTAGTTCAGCAGTGGCAGGTAGAGCATGCCTCGCCCGCCGCCTTCGCCGCCGTCCAGCATGTGGTCGAGCGCCACGGCGCGGGGATCGGCGCCCCGCGCCTGCGCGATCGCGGCGATGGAGGTCTCGCTCGTGGGTTCATAGTCCGGGCTGTCGAGCCCCATGGGATAGATGCGCTCCCAGGCCCGCGCCGGCGACAGGCCGGGCGCGCGGCCGCTGTCGGGTTCCTCGGCCAGCAGGCGGGCGCGGAAGCCGGGATCGCGCAGGCGCGCGACACGCTCGCCAAAGGGCAGCGTCGAGATCTCGCGATAGCTGGGGTAGGTGCTGAAGGGATTGGCGGTCAGCTCCAGGCCGAACAGCACGCCCACCGGTCGGGTCGCCACCTGGGCCCGCATCTGCAAGCCGGCGGCCTTGGCGTCGCTCATGTAGCGCAGCATGTCGCGCCATTGCTCAGGATCGCGCGGACTCTGCAGCAGCGAGAACGACAGCGGCCGACCCGACCGCTCGACGATCCGCCGCAGCATGGCGAACTCCTCGGCCGGGTCGTTGAAATCGGAAACCACCTGCAGCACACCCTTGCCGGCCCCGCCGCCGGCGGCCGCCATGCCCAGCGCGATGCCGGTCAGCTCATCCTCGCCGGCGTTCAGGGTGGCGATCGGCGATCCGTCTGAGGAGCGGTGGTTGAGGGTCCGCGAGGTGCCAAAGCCGATGGCCCCGGCGTCCATGGCGGCGCGGGCGATCGCCGCCATGGCGGCGATGTCGGCCGGCGTGGCCGGCTCGCGATTGACCCCGCGCTCGCCCATGACGAAGACCCTGAGCGCGGCGTGCGGCAGCTGGCTGGCGATGTCGACATCGAAGCGGCGTTTCGACAGTGCGTCAAGGTAGTCGGGATAGCTCTCCCAGTTCCACGGCAGGCCCTCGGTGAGCACCGGGAAGGGGATATCCTCGACGCCTTCCATCAACCGGATCAGCCGGTCGTGATCGGCGGGCCGGCAAGGCGCGAAGCCGACGCCGCAGTTGCCCATCACAACGGTGGTCACCCCGTGCCAGGACGAGGGCTGCATCCGCCCGTCCCAGGTGGCCTGGCCGTCATAGTGGGTGTGGATGTCGACGAAGCCCGGGGTCACCACCTGGCCGCGCGCGTCGATCTCCTCGGCGCCGGAGCCGGCGATCTTGCCGACAGCGGCGACCGAACCGCCCCTCACCGCCACGTCGGCCTCGAACGCCGGCGCGCCCGATCCATCGACCACGGTCCCGCCCCGGATCACCAGGTCGTAGGCTTTTTCCATGGCAGGCTCCCGCGTCGGCGCAGCGTCTTGCTGTCCCTTCCCCATTTTGCCGCCCGGCGCCGGGGTCAGGTCAAGCTCCGTCGCGGCCGAACCCCCTGATCGCGCCAAGGTCACGAAGGATTCAGCCTGTTTGTTGGTTGGGGATTAAGCGCCGGCAAGCTAGACTATGACCTCGCGTGGGATTGGTTGAGGGACCCGTCGTCATGGCGTTGAAGACGCTGATCGCCGCGGTCCTCGCGGCCGCGATCGCCGTGGGCTTCGTGCTTCCCGGACCGCACGGGGCCCTGACCTCCCCGCGATCCCAGATCCCGCAGATCGACGTCGGCCGGCGGTGACGGCGCCGCGCTGAGATCGCGCCGGACGGATCGCTGAACGCGGGGACCTGGTCTTTCGGCGGCGCAAGGCGCGGCGCCCGGGCGTGGCCGCGCCTTTCGCTTCGCGTCGGGCCGGCTAGACTCCGAACTCAGATGAGTCGGTCCCCTGCAACCTTCTATGAATTCTTCGCGGGCGGCGGCATGGCGCGGCTGGGGCTCGGCGCGGGCTGGACCTGCCTGTTCGCCAACGACGTCGACCCGGGAAAGGCCGCCACCTATCGCGCCAACTTCGCCGATGCCCCAGACGCGGCCGGCCACTTCCATCAGGGCGACGTCTGGGCTCTTGGACCGGACGACCTGCCGGGCCGCGCCGATCTCGCCTGGGCGTCGAGCCCCTGTCAGGATGTCAGCCTGGCTGGCGCGCGGGCGGGGCTGGCCGGGGGCCGCTCCTCGGCCTTCTTCGGGTTCTGGCGGTTGATCGAGGGGCTGGCCGCGCAGGGGCGCGCGCCGCGCACGCTGGTGGTCGAGAATGTCAGCGGGCTGCTCACCTCGAACGGCGGCCGCGACATCCACGCGCTGGGCGCGGCGCTGGCGGCGCAGGGCTACTGCTTCGGCGCGCTGGAGATCGACGCCGCCCGGTTCCTGCCGCAATCACGGCCGCGGGTCTTTGTCATCGCCACCCGCGATCCGCCGCCGGCGACCCTGGTCGGCGAAGGCCCGTTCCAGACCCGGGCGGTGAAGGCCGCCGCCGCGCGACTGCCCGCCGCCCTGGCCGCCCACTGGATCTGGTGGCGCACGGCGGCGCCGCCGGCTCGCAACACCGACCTTGCCGCCCTGCTGGAGGATGACGCCGCCGTAGACTGGCATTCGCCGGAGCGCACGTTGCGCTGGCTGGCCTTGATGGCGCCCTTGCATCTGGCCCGGCTGGAGGCTGCCCGGGCCCGGGGCGAACGGGTGGTCGGCGCGGTCTATCGCCGGATGCGGGTCGAGGCCGGCGTCAAGGTGCAGCGCGCGGAGGTGCGGTTCGACGGCCTGGCCGGGTGCCTGCGCACGCCGCGCGGCGGATCCTCGCGCCAGGTGATCGTGGCGGTGGAGGCGGGCCAGGTGCGCACCCGCCTCTTGAGCCCCCGCGAGGCCGCCAGGCTGATGGGCCTGCCGGAGAGCTATGTCCTGCCCAAGGCCGCGACCTCGGCGCTGCAGGTGGCGGGGGACGGGGTGGCGGTCCCGGCGGTCCGCTGGCTGGCGCGCGAACTGCTGGAGCCGCTCCTGGATCGACCCCGCGCGATGGCGGCCGAGTAGCGCCGGTTCGCCGCCGCCCCTCTTCCAATCCGGTCCGGAAGCCTTAGGTTCTCGATCACAAAGCGCTGTTTCCCGCGAAAGGTCCGATGCATGGACGCCACCCCCGACAAGGTCTACGACGCCGCGCGCTACCGGCGCGCCGGGCGGGGCCGGATCTTCGACTCCATCCTCGACACCATCGGCGACACCCCGCTGGTCCGGCTGCCAAGGCTGACCGCGGCGCTGAAGCCCAAGGGCGAGGTGGTCGCCAAGCTGGAGTTCTTCAACCCGATCGCCTCGGTCAAGGACCGCATCGGCGTGGCCATGGTTGAATATCTGGAGGCCAAGGGGGTGCTGAAACCCGGCGGCATGATCGTCGAGCCGACCAGCGGCAACACCGGCATCGCCCTGGCCTTCGTCGCCGCGGCCAAGGGCTATCGGCTGACCCTGGTGATGCCCGAGAGCATGTCCATGGAGCGGCGCAAGATGCTGCTGATCCTGGGCGCCAAGCTTGAGTTGACCCCGGCCGAGCGCGGCATGGCCGGCGCGGTGGCCCGCGCCAAGGAAATCGTCGAGGCGACGCCCGGCGCGGTGATGCCACAGCAGTTCGACAACGCCGCCAACCCGCTGGTTCACCGAGTCTCCACCGCCGAGGAAATCTGGAACGATACCGAGGGCCGGGTCGATGCCGTCATTTCCGGCGTGGGCACCGGCGGCACCATCACGGGTGTCGGCCAGGTGCTGAAGGCCCGCAAGCCCTCGGTGCGGATGATCGCCGTCGAACCCGAAGCCTCGGCAATCCTGTCCGGCGGCCCGCCCGGGCCGCACAAGATCCAGGGGATCGGCGCGGGCTTCGTGCCCTCGATCCTCGATCGGGGCGTGATCGACGAGATCGTCCAGGTGTCGAACGACGACAGCTTCACCATGGCGCGGCGCGTGGCGGCCGAGGAAGGCATCCCGGTGGGCATCTCCTCCGGCGCGGCTCTGACCGCGGCTTTCGACGTCGCCAGCCGCGACGACATGGCCGGAAAGCTGATCGTCGCCATCATCCCCAGCTTCGCCGAACGCTACGTCTCCACGGCGCTGTTCGAAGGGCTGTGACGCCGCGGCTGCCTTTCCCGCGCAGCGGGAGAGGGGGACCGCGCCCCGAAGAGGGCGTGGTGGAGAGGGAGAGCAGCCGCGCCGCGCTTCCGGCTCGCCCTTTCCACCATCCGCTCTTCGCTTCGCGCGGCGTACGGTCCCCCCTTCCCATGAATGGGACAGGAAGATCGGAGCCATGACCGACGTCTATCCGCCGGAGAAGCGCTCGGCGGTGATGCGCCGGGTGAGGAGCAAGGACACCGCGCCGGAGCTTACCGTGCGCAAGGCGCTGACGAAGCTGGGAGCGCGCTATCGGCTGCATCGGGCCGACCTGCCGGGCAAGCCGGACATCGTGCTGCCGGGGCGCAGGCTGGCGCTGTTCGTCCACGGCTGCTTCTGGCACGGCCATGACTGCGCGCGGGGCGCCCGCGTCCCGAAGCAGAACCGCGACTACTGGGTCGGGAAGGTCGGGCGGAACCGGGCACGGGACGCGGCGAGCCGCGAGGCGCTCGCGGCGCTGGGCTGGCGGGTCGAGACGATCTGGGAATGCGAGCTCGAGGATGTGGCGGGGCTCGGCGCACGCCTGGCCCACCTTCTCCAGGGTCATCCCGGAAAGCCGCGCCAGCGGCTTGTCCTGGACCTATAGACGCGAAGTTCTCGTCGAGCCGCCGGCCATCGGCGCGTATGGGTCCCGGTCTTCGCGTTGCGAAACCGGGATGACGTCGGTGGGGGTCAATCCGCCTTCTCCTCCACCACGATCCGCGTCTTCACCGAATTGGCGATGAAGCACATGTGATGGGCGGTCTCGTGCATCGCGTCGCGCTCGGCGCGCGTCGGCTGGCGGCCCTGGTAGGTGATCTCCGGACGCAGGGTGACCTGGCTCACCCAGGTCTCGCCGTCCTCGCGCCGGGTCATTACGCCTTCCGCCTCATCGCGGTAACGGGTGACCACGAAGCCGGCCTCGCGGGCGGCGTGCAGGAAGCTTAGCATGTGGCAGGCGTTGATCGAGGCGACCAGCAGCTCCTCGGGATCGACGGCGCCAGGGACCGACCATCTGTTGCCGATCACCTGGGCCGAGGCGGTGCCCGGCGCCGCGTGGCCGCCGCCGAACACGATCGCGTGGCCCCGGCTGTAGCGGCCCTTCGGAAAATCGGCGCCGTCCTCGAGCGTCCAGTCCGTCGTGGCGCGATAGGTCGCCATGTCTGGTGTCTCCTAAAACGCCTCCGCCGGGAGGGCCATCAGGGTCTCGGCGCCGGTCTTCAGCTTGACCAGATGGCCGGTGGTCTCCGGCAGGACGCGGGCCATATAGTAGCGGCCGATGGTGAGCTTTTCCGCATAGATCGGGTCGGTGGACCCGCCGGCGATCTTGCCCTGCGCGGCCTTGGCCATCAGGCTCCACATATAGGCCAGCCCCACCAGGCCGAAGAGGTGCATGTAGTCGGTGGCGGCGGCGCCGGCGTTGTCGGGGTTGGCTAGGCCGTTCTGCATCAGCCACATGGTCGCTTCCTGAAGTTCGGCCTTGCCGCGCGCCAGGCCCTCTGTGAAGGGCTTCAGGGTCGCGTCGGCGGCGTTGGCCTCGATGAAGGCGTCGAGTTCGGCGAAGAAGCTCATCACCCCGCGCCCGCCCTCGGCGGCCAGCTTGCGGCCCACCAGGTCCAGGGCCTGAACCCCGTTGGCGCCCTCGTAGATCAGCGCGATGCGGCAATCGCGCAGGTACTGGCTGACCGGGAAGTGCTCGGTGAAGCCCGACCCGCCGTGCACCTGCATGGCGTCGGAGCAGACCGCAAAGCCGCGGTCGGTGAGGAATCCTTTGAGCACCGGGGTCATCAGCGCCATGTAGTCGCCGCCCCTCTGGCGCACGGCCTCGTCGGGACTGGCATGGGCCAGATCGCCGTGCAGCGCGGTCCAGAACAGGAAGGCCCGGCCCCCTTCAACGATGGCCTTGGCATCCATCAGCATGCGCCGCACGTCGGGGTGGACGATGATCGGGTCGGCGGGGCCGTCGGGGTTCTTCGGGCCGGTCAGGGAACGGCCCTGCAGCCGGTCCTTGGCGAACTCGGCCGCCGCCTGATAGGCCGCTTCGGCCTGGGCGATGCCCTGCATGCCGACCCCCAGCCGGGCCTCGTTCATCATCACGAACATGATCGAAAGGCCCCGGTTTTCCTCGCCGATCAGCCAGCCGACAGCCTCCTCGTGGGCGATCACGCAGGTGGCGTTGCCATGGATGCCCATCTTCTCTTCCAGGCCCAGGCAATTGACCGAATTGCGCACGCCGGGATTGCCGTCCCTGTCGGGGATGAACTTCGGCACGATGAACAGGCTGATGCCCCGGGTCCCCTGCGGCGCGCCCTCGATGCGAGCCAGGACCAGGTGGACGATGTTCTCGGTGAGGTCCTGCTCACCGCCGGAAATCCAGATCTTCTGGCCGGTGATCCGATAGCTGCCGTCGGCTTGCGGAACCGCCTTTGTGCGCAGCAGACCCAGATCCGTGCCGCAGTGCGGCTCGGTCAGGTTCATGGTGCCGCCCCACTGGAACGACGCCAGCTTGGGCAGATAGAGGTCCTTCTGCGCCGGGCTGCCGCCGGCCAGGATCGCGGAATAGGCCCCGTGGGTCAGGCCCGGATACATGGAGAACGCCATGTTGGCCGAAGACGACATCTCCGAGAAGGCCAGGTTGACCACATGCGGCAGGCCCTGGCCGCCGTACGCGGGATCCGCGCCCAGCGCCGGCCAGCCGCCCGCTACCAGCTGGGCATAGGCGTCCTTGAAACCCTTGGGCGTGGTGACCGTGAAGTCAGCCGCCCAGTGACAGCCCTCCTTGTCGCCGACGCTGTTCAGCGGGGCCAGCACCTCACCAGTGAAGCGGCCCGCCTCTTCCAGGATCTGATCGACGGTGTCCATCGCCGCGTCGGCGAAGGCCGGCAGGTTGGCGTAGCGCTCCAGCTCCAGCACATCGCGCAGCAGGAAGGCGTAGTCGCGCACGGGCGGCTTATAGGGCATCGCGGTGAGATCTCCGGCCGCGACGAGTGGCGGCTATTTGGCTTCGCTGTGTTCCACGCCATCCAGCCGGCGGCGCAACATCTGATCGTAGTCGGCGGCGCGCGGCAACAGATCGGGGCGGGTCTCGGAAAGCCGCATCTCCATCGCCTCGCAGCCGGCCTTCAGCTGCTGGATCGCGCCGTCTATGTCGATCTTCTGGTTTTCCAGGGCGACGATGCGGTCCTGGAACTTGCGCAGCGACTTGGCCGCCTGCTGGGCCCCGCCGTCATCCAGCTCATAGAGGTCGAGGATCTCGCCGATCTCGGCCAGCGCCAGGCCGACCCGCTTGCCGCGCAGGATCAGCTGCAGGCGGGCGCGGTCCTTGTAGGAATAGACCCGGTTGAGGCCGTCGCGGGCCGGCGCCAGAAGACCCTTGTCCTCATAGAAGCGCAGGGCGCGCGGCGTGCATTTGAATTCGTGGCACAGCTGGCGGATCGTGAAACTGCGGTGGGGACGGCGCAGGTCCATGGGCATCGGTTTTCTCCCGGGACGACAGTGTTCTTGGTTGTTGCGCCACCGTAGAACCAACCTTACGTTTACGTCAAGGTGACCGAGGATCACTTAGCGTAAGCCTGCCGCTTCGCCAAAGCGCTCAGTCACGGGGGTCGTTCAGCGCGTCGCCGCTCCAACGGCCGCTTTCGCCGACGCCTCGTCATGGCGGGCGCCGGCGAGGATATTGGGGAGCGAGTAGTTGCCCTCGTGGCAGGCGTGCTCGAAGATCGGCTGGCGGGTCTGGAACCAGGAGAACTCCGCCAGCCAGGGCGCGGCGTAGGTCTTGGGATCGACGATGGTGAACTGATAGAGAAGTTCGGTCTTCGAAACCCGCGTCAGCCGCTCGATCACCCTGCCGTCGCCGGGGACGATCAGGGTCGGGAATTTGCGCTCACGATCCTGGTCAGGCAAACCTATGGTCTCGATGATCAGGGTGTCGCCCTCCCAGTGGCCGATGGAATCGCCCAGTCGCGAGTAGAAGATCTTCGGCTCATGCGCATCGGTGAGGGAAATGATCCGAACTTCGTCGCCGTATTCGGTGTGAAAGACGATTTGGTCGCGCGTCTGGATGATCTGCAGCCTGTTTGCATAGATCAGACTGGTGAGCGGCGGCGGTCCCAAGCCCATGAGGCAGCGCTCCTGGGACGGGCGGTCCTCGGGATTGTCATAGGGATTTTCGTGGGGTGGCGTCCGGGATTCTCTGCGGGCTTCCGGCGTGTAGGGTAGCATGCCGTCGGCCGGTTCGACCACGGCGCGTGTGCGCCGCTGGCCGCGGACCCTCGGCAACCCGTCGCTCGACCTGATCATCCCAGGAGCTTCGGGGTCCAGGGCCCTGTCGAACGCGTTGGCCATCGCTGTGGAAGTGGCCACGGCCAGGGCTTTCGCCTCCGCCTCGGGCACGATCAGCTTTGGCGTTCTGGGTGTGGCCTCCAGCGTCAGAAGGAAGTTGGACGCCCACACGCCCTCAAGGCTGGGCTGGCCAAAGGATGTGCGCTTGGCGACGTAGACCGGCGCGGCCTGCGCCTTGGGCTGACCGGCGGCCAGAGGGGCGTAGCAGACGACGCAGCCCATGAGGCCCGCGACGGCGAGATACACTTTCATGGCCACCCCTCAGACGCGCCAAGTGGACGAAGACCAGAGCGTCTGGCTCCACCTCCCGGGAAACCTCTCACATACCGACGGTCCTGGCCAATGCCCTGCGAACAGGGTCGGCGTCTGTATCGGAAGCTGTTCTTCTCCACTCAGGTTGAGCCAGCCTGAGTGGGAAGGGTCCTAAGCGATCAGCTCGCCGGCCAGCGCGCGCTCGATCAGGGCGAGGGTGCGCGCGACGCCGAAGATCGCCGTGAACGATCCGAAGCGGGGGCCCTGGCTCTGGCCCAGCAGCACCTCGTAGAGCGCCGAGAACCAGGCGCGCAGCGGCTCAAAGCCGGCGTCCTTGCCGACCTCGAAGACCAGGTTCTGGATCGCCTCGGCGTCGGCGCCGGCCGGCAACGCCTTGAGCCTGGCGACCAGGGCCAGCATCGCGGCGCGCTCGCGCTCGTCGGGCGCCCGGAACCGCTTGGCGGGCTTCACGAAGTCCTCATAGTAGTTGATCGCATAGCCGGCGAGCTGGTCGAGCAGGGGCTCGGTGGCCGGGGTTGCGCCGGGGATGTGGCGCTGGAGGAATCCCCAGAGGATCTCCTTGGTCGAGGCGTCGGCGGCGGAGACCAGGTTCAGCAGCAGCGAGAAGCTCACCGGCGAGCCGCGCTGCGGCGGCGCCCCGCGGTGGACGTGCCAGACGGGATTGTCGATGGCCGGCGCATTGCCGCCGTCCGCTCGGGCCCGGTTGTAGGCGTCGAGCTGCTGCAGATATTCGTCCGTCGCTTTGGGGATCACGTCGAAATAGAGCCGCTTGGCCGACTTCGGCGACTGGTACATGTAATAGGTGAGGCTCTCCGGCGTGCCGTAGCGCAGCCAGTCCTCCATGCTCAGGCCGTTGCCCTTGGATTTGGAGATCTTCTGGTTGTTCTCGTCCATGAACAGCTCGAAGTGGAACACCTCCGGCGGCGCGCCGCCCAGCGCCTGGACGACCTTGTTGGAGACCCGCACCGAATCGATCAGGTCCTTGCCCGACGCCTCGAAATCGACCTCCAGCGCCACCCAGCGCGCGGCCCAGTCGGGGCGCCACTGCAGCTTGACGTGGCCGCCGGTCACCGGAACCTCGGTCAGAGTTCCGTCCTCGTCGGCGAAGGTGATGGTTCCCTTCTGGACGTTGCGCTCCAGGGTCGGGGTCTGCAGTACGCGGCCCGACGTGGGGCTGATCGGCAGGAACGGCGAATAGGTGGCGCGGCGCTCCTCGCCGAGCGTCGGCAGCATGATCGCCTGGATGGCGTCGAAGCGTTCGAGGATGCGCAGCAGCACCGCGTCGAACCGTCCCGATCTATAGGTCTCCGTCGACGACATGAAGGTGTAGTCGAAGCCGAAGCCGTCGAGAAAGGCGCGCATGCGGGCGTTGTTGTACGCCCCGAAGCTCTCGTGTTCGCCATGGGGGTCGCGGACCGAGGTGACCGGCTTGTCGCGGTCCTCTTCCAGCATCTGCAGGTTGGGCAGGTTGTCGGGGATCTTGCGAAAGCCGTCCATGTCGTCGGAAAAGACGATCAGCTCCGTTGGCAGCGCGTCCTCGGTCAGCGCGCGAAAGGCCGTGCGCACCATGGTTGGCCGCGCCGCCTCGCCGAACGTGCCCATGTGCGGCAGGCCCGACGCGCCATAGCCGCACTGAAAGATCACCGGCCGGGCCAGCGCCGGCAAGGTCTGGACGGCCTCCGCGAAGGCGCCCTGCGCGAACAGCGTCGCGGCCAGGTCGCGCTCGGCGTCCGACAGACGCAACCGCAGGATCCGGGCCAGCAGCAGGCGGGCCTGCTCAAACGGCCAGCTCTTGGCTTCGCGGGCGGCGGGGGACAGACCGTGCAGGTTGGGCGGGGTCGACATGGGGGCTCGCGGTAACGCCCCGGCTCGACGGGCTCAAGCGGAGTTTTCCTCGTCGGTTGCGGCGCCGGCGCCAAGTTGCGCTATGCTGGCACCATGACCGCTCGCCTTCTCCGCCTCATTGCCGTCCTCGGGGCCTCGGCCGCGCTGGCGGCCTGCTCGCGCCCCACGGCGCCGAATGTCACCCCGCCGCGGACGGTGACCTTCTCCATCGTCTCCACCGAGGCGACCCAGACCCAGATGCAGGAGTGGGGGCCGTTCCTCAAGGACATGGCGGCCGCGACCGGCCTCAGCGTGAAGCCGTTCTTCGGCTCCAACTATTCGGCGCTGATCGAGGCCATGCGGTTCAAGCAGACCGACCTGGGCTGGTTCACCAACCAGTCGGGCCTGGAGGCCGTGCGCCGCGCTGGCGGGACGGTCTTTGCCCGCACCACCCATCCGACCGGTCCGGACGGCTATCAGGGCGTGATCATCGTCCGCAAGGGCTCGGGGATCACCCTGGGGCAGCTGCTGAAATGCGGGCGGACGCTGGACTTCGGCATGGGCGACGCCAAGTCCACCTCCGGCACGCTGGCGCCCGACACCTATCTGTTCGGGCCGCGCGGCATCGATCCGGCCAGATGCTTCAAGACCATCCGCTCGGCCAGCGCCGAGGCCAACCTCTATGCGGTGGCCTCGGGCGTGCTGCCGGCCGCCACCGACAATACCCGCTCCATGGACCGGTTGGCGGCGATCGGCACGGACCAGGCCAAGACCGCCCTGGCGAACCTTGAGGTGATCTGGCGTTCGCCAACCATTCCCGAGGATCCGATGATCTGGCGCACCGACCTCGATCCGGGGGTGAAGGCCAAGATTTCGAAATTCATCTTCGACTACGGCGTCGGCGACACGCCGCAGGCTCTGCGTCAGCGGGCGATCCTGGCGCGGATCCAGACCGGCCCGTTCAGGCTCGCCGACAATTCCCACCTGCTGCCGGTGCGCGAGATGGAGGCCACAGGCGAGGTCGTTCAGGCCAAGGCCAGGGGCGATGCCGCCGCCCTGGCCGCCGCCCAGGCCAAGCTCGCCCAGGTGAAGCAGGAGCAGGCGCCCAGGCCGGCTAGCTGAGCTCGTCGGTGCTGAGCAGGAAGTGGCCGCGGAGCGCCGCGAACGGCTGGTTCGGGTCGTCCTGCCAGGCGTCCACATGGACGTTGGCGATACGCCGGCCGATCTTGCGCACCTGGGCGCGGGCGTAGGAAGTCTGGGCGCGACCGGGTTTGAGATATTCGATCGTCACGTCGATGGTCTTCGGCCGGGGTCCCGGCGGCTGGACGATGAACAGCTGCGCCAGCGCGGTCATTTCCAGGAACGCCCCGATCACCCCGCCATGCAGAGCCGGGATGAAGGTGTTGCCCACCAGGTGCGGCGAGAACGCCAGGACGGCGGTCAGCACATCGCCTGACAGCTCGGCTCTGAGCCCCAGGAAGCGCACATAGGGTGTTCGCTCCAGGAACGCCTGCAGCTGGTCGCCGGGCGAGCTCATGTTCGCGGCCGATTCAGCACGAAGGCGGCCTGGGCGGTGGCGATCAGGTCGGATCTTTCCACGTCCCAGGCCTCGGCGCGGACGAAGCCGATGGTGCGGGTCAGCTTGTAGCAGTGGGCCTCGGCGGTGACGCCGACCCGCGGTGCGGCCGGGCGCATATAGTCGATCCGCAGGTCCAGGGTGGCGGTGGAGAAGGGCTGGTCAGCGGCCGCCGCGGCCATGGCCAGGCCGCAGGTGTGGTCCAGCAGGCTGGTGACCACGCCGCCGGCGATCACCTGGGTGTCGGGGTCGCCCACAAGGTCTTCCCGCCAGCCCACGGCGATGGAGCCCCGGCCGGGGGAGACGGAAATAAACCGGAAGCCAAGCGCCTCGGAATGCGGCGTGGCGTTCGCCATGCGCTCGGCCAGTTCGTTGAGGATGTTCGATCCGCCGCTCATCCGCCCAGCGCTAGGGCGGAACCCGCCCCAAGGTCAATCCGCGCAAGGTTGTTTAACCGGCCCCCTGACCTAGATGCAGGGGCATGATCCGTCCCCAGGACCTGCTCTGCCCCAGACCCGAGGGGCTCTACTGTCCGCCCGGGGACTTCTACATCGATCCGGTGCGCCCCGTGGCGCGCGCGGTGATCACGCACGGCCACGCCGACCACGCCCGCGCGGGCCACGGCGCCGTGCTGGCGACGGCCGCGACCCTCGATATCATGGCCGAGCGCTATGGGTCCGACTTCGCTTCGGCCCGCCAGGCCGGCGCCTACGGCGAGGCGGTGGCCCGCGACGGCGTCGAGGTGACCCTGGTTCCCGCCGGCCACGTGCTGGGCTCGGCCCAGGCGGTGGTGCGCTGGAAGGGCCTGACCCTGGTGGTGTCCGGCGACTACAAGCGAAGACGAGACCCGACCTGTGCGGCCTTCGAGCCCGTGCCCTGCGACGTGTTCATCACCGAGGCGACCTTCGGACTGCCGGTGTTCCGCCACCCGGACGACCGGGCGGAAATCGCCCGCCTGCTGCGCTCGGTCGCCCAGTTCCCTGAGCGCTGCCACCTGGTCGGCGCCTATGCGCTGGGCAAGGCGCAACGGATCATTCGCCTGCTGCGCGAAGCCGGCTGGGACAAGACGATCCACGTCCATGGCGCGCTCGAGCGGCTGAACGGACTCTACGAACGCCACGGCATCGATCTTGGCCCCCTGGCGCCTGCCACCTCGGCGACGAAACAGGACTTCGCCGGCCAGATCGTCATCGCTCCGCCGTCGGCCACCCAGGACCGCTGGAGCCGGCGGTTCCCCGACCCGGTGATCGCATTCGCCTCCGGCTGGATGCAGGTCCGGGCCCGCGCCCGCCAGCGCGGCGTGGAGCTGCCGCTGGTGATCTCCGACCACGCCGACTGGGACGAACTGACCGCCACGGTGTCCGAGCTCAAGCCCGGCGAGCTGTGGATCACCCACGGCCGCGAGGAGGCCCTGGCGCGATGGTGCGAGCTGCAGGGCGTCCCGGCCCGGGCGCTGGCCCTGGTGGGCTATGAGGACGAGGACGATGGATAGGTTTTCCCCCCATCCGGGAGGAAGTCGCTGATGCGCGCGTTCGCGGAGCTCCTCGACCGACTGTCGCTGACCGGGTCGCGCAACGCCAAGCTGGTGCTGGTGCGCGACTATCTGCGCCAGGCCCCTGATCCTGACCGCGGCTGGGCGCTGGCGGCCCTGACCGGGGACCTTGCCTTCGACGCGGCCAAGCCGGGGTTCATCCGCAGGGCGGTGGAGGCGCGGATGGATCCGCAGCTGTTCCGCTGGTCCTACGACTACGTGGGCGACCTGGCCGAGACCGTGGCCCTGGTCTGGCCGGGCCAGCCCGGCGCCAATCGCGAGCCGGAGCTCAGCGAAGTGGTCGACGCCCTGCGCGGCGCCACGCGCGCGGAGGTCCAAGAGCTGATCGAGGGCTGGCTCGACGCGCTTGCGCCCACCGGCCGATGGGCGCTGCTCAAGCTGCTGACCGGGGGGTTGCGCGTGGGTCTATCGGCGCGGTTGGCCAAGCAGGCGGCGGCCGACGTAGGGCCGGCGCCGGTGGCCGAGGTCGAGGAGCTGTGGCACGCGCTGCACGCGCCGTATGAGGACCTGTTCGCCTGGCTGGAGGGTCGCGGCGAGCGGCCGTCGGCGGACAACCCCGGTCGCTTCCGACCCGCCATGCTGGCCCAGGCGATCGACGCGGCGGTCGATTTCGACAAGCTCGATCCCGCCGACCATGCCGCCGAATGGAAGTGGGACGGCATCCGCGTCCAGCTGGTCAACGAGGGCGGCGTGCGCCGGCTCTATACCCGCACCGGCGACGACATCTCGCGGACCTTTCCCGACATCGTCGAGGCTCTGAGCGACGAGGGCGTGATCGACGGCGAACTGCTGGTGATACGCGACGGCAAGGTGGCGAGCTTCGGCGACCTGCAGCAGCGGCTGAACCGCAAGGCGGTGGACGCCAGGCTGTTGGCCGCCTTCCCGGCGGCGATCCGCGCCTATGACCTGCTGGCGGAGGGCGCGCGGGACACCCGGGCCTTGAGCTTCGCCGAACGCCGCGCCCGGCTGGTGGCCTTCGTTGCGCGACAGGCGAGCCCGCGCATCGACCTGTCGCCCCTGCAGCCGTTCGACAGCTGGGCGGCGCTGGCGGCTCTGCGCGCCGATCCGCCCGCAGGCGATCCGCGGGTCGCCGAGGGGCTGATGCTCAAGCGGTGGGATTCGATCTACCAGGCCGGGCGGCCGAAGGGGCCGTGGTTCAAGTGGAAGCGCGACCCGATGCTGATCGACGCGGTGCTGATGTACGCCCAGCGCGGCCACGGCAAGCGCTCAAGCTTCTATTCCGACTACACCTTCGGGGTATGGACGCGCGACGAGGGCGGCCTGCGGATCCTCACCCCGGTCGGCAAGGCCTATTTCGGCTTCACCGACGAGGAATTGAAGGGGATCGACAAGTTCGTCCGCGAAAACACCGTCGGTCGCTTCGGCCCGGTGCGCTCGGTCCGCGCCGAGCCTCACGCCGGGCTGGTGTTCGAGGTGGCGTTCGAGGGCCTGCAACGCTCCAGCCGGCACAAGTCCGGCGTCGCCATGCGCTTCCCGCGCATCCACCGCATTCGATGGGACAAACCGCCCGGCGAGGCCGACGACCTGACCGGCCTGGAGCGGATGCTGGAGAGACTTCCCGAGCTGTAGACCGGAGCGAGCTGTAGACCGGAGAATGCCGAACGCGACGTCTGGCCCCGGCCGAGGTGTGACCTCTCGCGCCGGGGCCGCGTCTTGGACCGGCGACTGGAAGCCGGCCTGTCGAAATCTCCGTGGAGATTGGCGACATGCGGCCCGGGGCGACCGCACGGAGCTCTGCAATAGTACCATCGGTCGCCAGCGCAGACAAATTGGCAATTCAGCCGCCTCGCGGCCGCGCGAACACATCGCGCCCGGGTTCGCCCGCAACCGTCAGTAGGCGGCGAAAAAGGTCAGCCCCAGCGTGGTCGGTCGCTGCGGCGTGATCTGCCGCGCCTGGGTGGGGTTGAACTGATTGCCGAAGGCGAAGGTGTCGCTGAAGGCGTTGGTCGGATTGGTCAGGAACGCCTGCACCCCCAGCCGCCCGCGCCGCGCCTCGACCAGCAGCTTGGTGCGGACGTAGCCGCCCATTTCCGGGAACTGGGTGTCGAAGGTGACGCGCGAGCGGCCCACATAGGTGGTCTCGCCCGACAGGCGCAGCCGCCAGCCGCCCGGCGCTGCGCGTTCATAGCTGACCAGCAGGCCACCGGAGAAGGGCGGCGCGTTGGGCAGGCCGTTGATCAGCAGCGACAGGAAGTTCGGATTGGCGTTGCGCGTCCGCGTCTGCGTGAAGCGGCCATTGAGCTCAGCCGACAGGCCGTTGGCGGCGCGGGCCGACAGCTGCGTCTCGACCCCCAGGATCGTCGCGTCACCGGCGTTGGTGGTGAACGGAATGCCGGACGGTCGGTACTGATCGGTCTGAATGTCGTTCCACTGGTCGTAGAACACCGCCGAATCCCAGCTCAGCCGCCGGTCACGGCTCTGCAGCTTGAGGCCCAGCTCATAGTTGCGCAGGAGGTCCGGCGCGTAGGTCTCGCGCGCGGTCGACAGCGGCACGACCCCGCCGGAGTTGAACCCGCCCGCGCGGTAGCCTTCGGAATAGACCGCATAGATCAGGTCGCCCGCCGCGAACTCATGCTGCAGGGAGATCTTCGGCGAAAAACTGGCGAAGGTGGCGCTGCGATCAATGTCTCGCGGGTCGGATTGCTCGGATTCCACGTGCGAGCGGGTCCGCGTGTGAATCGTGAAGACCCGCCCGCCGAGCGCCAGCGTCCAGTTGGGAACCAGGGCGTAGGATACCTCGCCATAGGCGGCGACCTCGTCGGTCGCGTCGGACCGGTCGTCGCTGTAGACGCGAACGTCGGGGCCGGCGACGTACTGCGCCACGAAGGCGCTGGGCGAGCGCTGTGTGGTGCGCGAGCCGTAGAGGCCGACAAGCCATTGCAGCGGCCCCGCGCCGCGCGACGTCAGGAACAGGTCCTCCACGATCATGGTCGTGCTCGTCCGCTCGGAGTAGGCCGAGGTGTCTGCGGACGTGGTGAACAGTTGCTGCGCCGCGGTGGCGTCGTAGAGGCTTCCATAGGCGTGGTGGACCAGGCCGCTAGAGGAGGTCAGCTCGCCCCAGCCCCAGGACCGCTTCAGCTTGGCCGACCACAGCGAGATGTCGTTGGTGTGCGGCTCGGCGATCCGGTTGTAGCGATTCAGGCCATTGCCGCCGGTGGTGTACTGGGTGTCGGCGGACCGCAGGTGCTGGTCGGCGCTGGCCAGGTAGACGGTCCAGTCGTCGCCAAGCTCGAACAGCATCGACAACCGCTCGCCGCGCCGTTCGGTGCGGTTGGCGTTGCGCCGGTTCAGCCGCACGTCGTCCAGATAACCGCCGTCGATCTCGTCATAGGCCGTCAGGCGCAGGCCGATCCGGTCGCGCACGATCGGCCAGTTCACATGACCTTCGATGGCGCCGCTTGGCGCGCCGCGGTCGGTGAGGGCCCCGGTCACGCGGAGTTCGGCCGACAGCCGGTCGAGCTCCGGCTTGCGCGAGACGATCCGATAGATGCCGCTGACGAACCCGGCGCCATAGAGCGCGCCCTGCGGGCCACGGGCGATCTCGATCCGATCGATGTCGGCGAGCCGCAGGTCCGGGTCCGGGGCGTTGTTGTTCAGCGGGATATCGTCGAGGTAGGTGGCCACCGTGGAGCGGGCGCGCCCGGTATAGGCGCCGTCGGACAGCCCGCGCAGCAGCAGCTTGTCGCGGGCGGGTCCCAGGTTGGTGGTCAGCATGCCCAGCTGGGCGACCCCTTCGGCCGCGCCGCTGGCGCCGGTGGCCGCCAGATCGGCGCCCCGGACAACGGTGACCGCCACGGCCAGCTGGCGTGGATCGCGGACCCGCTTGGTGGCGGTCACCAGCACCTCGGAGACATCGACGGCGACCGGCCCGGGCGTCGGCGGACGGGCGGCGGGGGAGATCTGCACGGTCCCGGGCGCGATTTCCTTCCAGCCACAGGGGGCGTCGGCCAGCAGTCGGTCCAGCGCCTGGGCCACCGACAACGGTCCGGCGATGTCCTCGCGGGAATAGCCGCCGCAGGCCGCGGCCCCGACGAGGGTGATGTTGGCCTGTTGGGCGAGGTCGATCAGCGCCTCGG
This sequence comes from Phenylobacterium sp., assembly GCF_031360265.1. Taxonomy (GTDB): domain Bacteria; phylum Pseudomonadota; class Alphaproteobacteria; order Caulobacterales; family Caulobacteraceae; genus Phenylobacterium. The sequence goes on along the minus strand of NZ_JANMBF010000033.1, from coordinate 16,277 downwards.
AATAGGGCTGAGGCGAGATGTGGAACCGCACGCGCAACGCCGCAGCCCGGGCGGAGCCGTTCCACGCGAACGCAAGCATCACAAGCACGGCCGCGGCCGCATGGTCCCGTCGCCAGAGGATGGTCAGGTCCGCCCTACGAGTCGGCGCTACTTGCGAAGCAGCAATAGCCCCCGCTCGGAAGGTACCGTTCTGACCGGCAGCATCAAGGACAGACGCGACATTACCGCCTGTGGGGTGTCCAGCACGATGACGCCGGTGATCGGGATCGCGCCCAGCTCGGGGTCGCCAATCACCACCTGATCGGCGAACTGCCGGTTGAGGTCGGCGACCACCCTGGCCAGCGGCTGGTTGCGATAGACCAGGCGGCCGGAGCGCCAGCTGAACGCCTCCTGCGGATTGACCGCCTGCAGGGTTTCCACCCCGCCCGCGCCGATGTCCAGCCGCTGGCCGGGCGTCAGCACGAACACGCGGTCCGACGCCAGGGACGGGCGCACTTCAACGCGCCCGCGCGCGACCGTCACCGTCAGGTCGCCGTCGCGGTTGCGGACATCGAACTGGGTGCCGACCACGCGCACGGTGTGATCGCCCGCGGCTACGGTGAACGGGCGGGCCTTGTCGGAAACCACATCGAAGATCGCCTCGCCGTCGTCCAGCGAGACCCGCCGCTCGGACCGGCTGAACGCCACGCGGAGGCGACTCTCGGCGTTCAGGTCGACGCTGGAGCCGTCCGCTAGCTGGAACCGTCGGCGCTGGCCGCGCCCGCTGGCCAGGATCTGCGCGGGAGCTCTCCGCACCATCGGCGGCAGCACCACGGCCGCCAGGCCGGCCACCACGGCGAACCCTCCCGCCCCGACCAGCCAGCGCCGGGTCGGGGCGCCCCTGCCCACCAGCCCGCGACCGGGCGCCCGCGCCGGGGTCTCCAGCTCGGCCAGCACCTCGCCGGAGCTGGCCCCGAAGGCCTGCCACAGCTCAAGGGTATGGCGATAGGCCGCCCGATTGTCGGGCGCGGCGGTGAGCCAGGCGTCAAACGCCACGCCGTCGGTCTCGTTCAGGTCGTCGCGCTGCAGGCGCGCGATCCAGCCCGCGGCCTCGTCCATGGCCTGGTCGGACGGGGTTGGAACGCGTTCGGACGGCGCTGAAAACTGGGTCATAGGCTCGATCGCCCAATCTGCGCCGGACGCGCTGGACAACGGTGGAGACGGCGCCGCTGTGGCGCTTCCCTAGGTGAGCGGAGAAATTCAGCGGTCCTCATGACCGCAGGCTCTGCGTCAGTCGCCGGACCGCGGCCTGGATATGCTGCTCGATCATCTTGCGCGACACGCCCATGGCCTGCGCGGTCTGGGCCTGGGACAGACCCTCAAGCTTGTGCAGTCGGAACGCGCGGCCCATCTGCGGCGGCAGGGCGGCGACCGCCTCGGCCAGCTGGCGAACGCGCTCGCGACCGATGATCGCCTCGTCGGCGGCGGGCCCCTCGACAATGTCCTCGCCGCCCAGCGTCGGGCGGGTGTCGCGCCGCCACTGATCGTCCCGGCGCTCCGTGCGCTGCAGGCTGCGCGCCTGATCGACCAGCAGGTTCGCGGCCATCCGGTAGAGCAGCGCGACCGGCGCCCTGACCTCGGCGGCGGGATCCATCAGGCGGATCTTCAGGAACAGGTCCTGCGCCAGATCTTCGGCCCGGGGCATCGAGCGGGTGCGCGCGGCCAGGAACAGCAGCAGGGTCTGGCGCTTTTCCAGGAAGGCCTCGACCAGCGGGCTCTCTTGCGGGCGTGACTCTGGCGGCTCAGAGGACGTCACGTCCCGCATCCTGCACTAGGGCCTGGCGACAATCTCGCGGAACCCCAGAAAAGGGGCTCTAGCGCCCGTCTAAGCCAAGCCGGGGCCGCCGTCACGGTCCAGGTGGCGGCGCCAGCGCCTGATCCTCCAGGAACCGCATCAGGTCGCCACCGTCGAACAGCACGCCGCGGATCCCGGCCCGCAGGGCGGCTTCCAGGTCCGACGGCTTGTCGCCGACCAGCAGCGAGGCGTCGCGGTCGATGGGCCAGTCGCTGAGCGCGCGCAGGATCATGCCCGGGTTGGGCTTGCGGTCCGGCGGGTCCGGGTGGCGGTAGGCGTCAAGCGCGGCGTCCGGGTGGTGCGGCGCGTGGTAGAAGGCGTCGATGCGGGCGCCGACGGTGGCGAGGTCGCCGCGCATCCGGGCGTGCAGGTCGTGCATCGCCGCCTCGGTATAAAAGCCGCGCCCGACGCCGGACTGGTTGGTCACCACGATCACCAGCCATCCGGCGCGGTTGAACGCCGCCACCGCCTCGCGCGCGCCGGGGATCCAGCGGAAATCCTCCCAGCGGGACACATAGCCGCGGTCCTCGTTCAGCACCCCGTCGCGGTCGAGGAACAGCGCGGGGCGAAGGCGCTTGGCTGGCGAGCTCGCGGACACGCGGCTTGTATAGCGGGCAAGACCGGCGGGGGCGACGGCGCCCGCGGCGAATAGGTTCCTAGATCGCGCCATCGCCGTCTAAGATCGCGGGCCGCTTCAAGAGGGGTTCCCTTGCCCGACGCCACCTCCGCCGTTCTGACCCTCGACAGTCTGAAGGTCGACTTCGACACCCATGACGGCGTGGTGTCCGCCGTGCGCGGCGTCTCGCTGTCTATCCCCCGCGGCGAGACCCTGGGCGTGGTCGGCGAGAGCGGATCGGGCAAGAGCCAGACCTTCATGGCGGTGATGGGCCTGCTCGCGCGCAATGGCCGGGCGTCAGGGTCGGCGAAATTCCTGGGGACTGAGCTGCTGGGGCTGCGGCCCCGGGCGCTCAACCGCATCCGCGGCTCGAAGATGACCATGATCTTCCAGGACCCGCTGACCGCGCTCACCCCCCATGTGCGGATCGGCGAACAGATCGCCGAGCCGCTGCGGCTGCACGCAGGCCTGTCCGACCGCGCCGCCACCGCCCACGCCCGGCTCTGGCTGGAGAAGGTGCGCATCCCCGACGCGGCCAGTCGACTGCGGCAATACCCCCACGAGCTTTCCGGCGGCATGCGCCAGCGGGTGATGATCGCCGCGGCCATGGCGGGCGGCCCCGAGCTGCTGATTGCCGACGAGCCGACCACGGCGCTGGACGTGACGGTGCAGGCCGAGATCCTCGACCTGATGGCCGAACTCAGTCGTGAAACCGGAACCGCCATGGTGCTCATCACCCACGACATGGGGGTTATCGCCCGGCTGGCCGACCGGGTCTGCGTGATGAAGGACGGCGCCTATGTCGAGGAGGGAACCGCCGAGCAGATCTTCCGAAGTCCCGCCACCGCCTATACCCGCGCCCTGCTGGACGCGATTCCCCGGCTCGATCGCGAGGGGCGGGGCGGCCGGCCTGTGCTGGGCCCGGCGGGGCCGGACGCGCCCGTGGTGGTCGAGGGCCACGACGTGAAGGTCTGGTTCCCGGTCCAGGCGGGGCTGCTCGCGCCCCGCAGGACCCTGCGCGCGGTGGACGGTGTCTCTTTCCAGGTGCGCCAGGGCGAGACGCTTGGCGTGGTGGGCGAGAGTGGCTCGGGCAAGTCGACCCTGGCGCGCGCCGTGCTCAACCTGCTTCCGGCGACGCAGGGGACGGTCACCCTCCTTGGCCGCGACATCACCCATGCGCAGCGCGAGGAGATGCGGGCCGCGCGCCGCGACCTGCAGATCGTCTTCCAGGACCCGCTGGCCAGCCTCGATCCCAGGGTGACGGTCGGTGCCTCCATCGCCGAGCCGCTGCTGGTGTTCCGCCGCGAGCTGACCCGCGCCGAGCGCGACGTCGAGGTGGCCGCCATGATGGCCAAGGTCGAGCTCGATCCGGCGCTGATCAACCGCTATCCGCACGAGCTCAGCGGCGGCCAGAACCAGCGGGTGGGGATCGCGCGCGCGATGATCCTGAAACCCAGGCTGGTGATCTGTGACGAGGCGGTCTCGGCGCTGGATGTCTCGATCCGCGCCCAGATCATCGACCTCCTGATCGCCCTGCAAAAGGAGATGGGCCTGGCGATGATCTTCATCAGCCACGACCTGGCGGTGGTCCGCGAAATCAGCCACCGGGTCTTGGTGCTCTACATGGGCCGGGTGGTGGAGACCGCGAGCCGAGACCAGATCTACCGGGCGCCCCGACACCCCTATACAAAAGCCCTGCTGTCGGCCGCCCCGATCCCCGACCCCGCCATCGAGCGCACCCGCCAGCGCGTGCGGCTGGCCGGCGAACCGCCCAGCCCGATGGACCCGCGGGCCGCCTTCCGCTTCCTGCCATCGCGCCTGCCGGCCGACCCGAAGGCGCCGATCCAGCCGCCCGCCCTGCAGGAGGTCGCGCCCGGGCACCTGGTGGCCGAGTTCGATCCACCCGCCGAAGCCGCGTAGAGGCGAGCCGTGCCCAAGATCACGCCCGTGCTGATGTCCGGCGGGGCCGGCACGCGCCTCTGGCCTCTGTCGCGCAAGGCCAAGCCGAAACAGTTCCACGCGTTGGGGGGCGACAAGACCCTGATCCAGGAGACCGCGCTCCGGGTCACCGGCGAGATGTTCGGGCCGCCGATGGTGGTCTGCAACGCCGCCCACGCCTCGCTCGTGCGTGAGCAGCTGGCGGCGGTAGGTGTCACGCCACGGCTGCTGATCTTGGAGCCGGAGGGCCGCAACACCGGGCCGGCTTCGCTGGTGGCCGCCGCGCTGGCCGCTAGGGAGGGCTGCGAGCTGATCCTGCTGCTGCACGCCGACAATCGGGTGGCCGACGTGGCGGCCCTGCACAGCGCCATCGGCGCCGGGACCCCGGCCGCGCTGGCGGGCGCGCTGGTGATCTTCGGCGTCACCCCGACGGGTCCCGAGACCGGCTATGGCTACATCCGCGCGGAGCCGGGCGACACCAGGGTCCGCAAGGTCGCGGCCTTCGTGGAAAAACCCGACCTCGCCACCGCCCGGACCTACATCGCCGACCCGGACTACAGCTGGAACGCCGGGATGTTCCTGTTCCGGCCGGCCGTTTTTCTTGACGAGGCGCGCCGGGTCGCCCCGGCCCTGGCGGCCGCAGCAGACACGGTCCTGGCCGAGGCGCCGCGAGAGCGCGATGCCGTCCGCCTCGGCGCAGCTTTCCTGCGTTCGCCGGCGCAGGCCATCGACACTGCGGTCTTCGAGAAGACCGACAAGGCCATGGTGGTCACAGCCGACATCGGCTGGAGCGACGTGGGGACCTATGACGCGATCTGGGCCGCGGCCGACAGGACCGCCGCCGCGGACGCCCTGCAGGGGCCGGTGATCGCAGCGGGGACCGCCGGATGCCTGGTCATCAGCGACGGGCCGACGGTGGTGATGTCGGGCGTCGAGGACCTGGTGGTGATCGTTGAGAACGGCGTGGTCCTGGTCACCCGTCGCGACCACCCCGCCGCCGTCCGCGCTGCGGTCGCGGCGATCCAGGCGGCCGGGCGGGACGACCTTCTCTAGACGGCGCATTGCGGCACGGCAGACCCGCCGTTAGGTTGCGCCCCTTTTTCGGACCCCGCCGGCTGAACATGACCCTCTCATTCGATGACATCCTCGCCGCCCGAGACCGGCTGCAGGGTCATATTGAGCGCACGCCCTGCCGCCACTCGCGCACCCTGTCGGAGATCACCGGGGCGAAGGTGTGGGTCAAGTTCGAGAACCTGCAGTTCACCGCCGCCTACAAGGAGCGCGGGGCGCTCAACAAGCTGCTGCTGCTTGGCGAGAACGTCCGCAGGCGCGGGGTGATCGCGGCCTCCGCCGGCAATCACAGCCAGGGCCTCGCCTACCACGGCTCGCGCCTTGGCGTGCCGGTGACCATCGTCATGCCGCGCGGGACGCCGTTCGTGAAGGTCCAGCAGACCCGCGCCTTCGGCGCCGAGGTGGTGATCGAGGGCGAAAACTACGACGAGGCGTCCACGCGGGCCATGCAGATGTGCGACGAGCGCGAGCTCACCTTCGTCCATCCGTTCAACGACCTCGACGTCATGGCCGGCCAGGGCACGGTGGCGCTGGAGATGCTCGAGGACGTGCCCGAACTCGAGGTCCTGCCGATCCCGATCGGCGGCGGCGGGCTGATCGCCGGCATGGCCACGGCCGCCAAGCACGTCAAGCCGCAGATCCATATCGTCGGCGTCGAGCCGGCCATGTACCCCTCGTTCACCGCCCGGATGCGCGGGGTCAGCGCCGGCGCGGCCTCGGGTGGGGCGACCATCGCTGAGGGCATAGCCGTCAAGCAGGTGGGCGACGTGAGCTATGGCGTGGCCCGCCCGCTGGTGGACGAGGTGCTGCTGATCGAGGAGCCGTTCTTCGAACGCGCCGTGGCGCTCTACTGCAATGTCGAGAAGACCGTCACCGAGGGGGCCGGAGCGGCCTCGCTGGCCGCGCTGCTGGCCTTTCCGGAGAAGTTCCGGGGCAAGACCTGCGGCCTGGTGATCACCGGCGGCAACATCGACACGCGCCTGCTCGCCTCCGTGCTGACCCGCGAACTCGTGCGCGACCAAAGACTCGTCAGTCTACGGATCATTGGCGACGACCGGCCCGGCCTGCTGGCCACGGTGTCCCGCGTGATCGGCGACATGGGCGCCAATATCATCGAGGTGGCGCACAACCGGCTGGCGCTGGATGTGCCGGCCAAGGGCGCGGAGTTCGACATCATGATCGAGACGCGCGACGCCCAGCACACCCAGGAAATCATGGATGCCCTGCGCGAGCACGGCTATCCGCCCCGAGCAGTCTGAGAGGTTTTGCCGATATGTTCCGTATCCTGACGATTGCCGCCCTGGCGCTGTCGCTGACGGCTTGCCATCCCAAGGCCCAGGGCGCCGACCAGAGCGCCGCGGCCAAGGTGTTCCTGGCGGCGAACGCCCGGAAGGCCGGTGTCCAGACCCTGCCGGACGGCCTGCAGTACCTGATCGTCCACTCCGGTCCGGCCGGCGGCCTGAAGCCGAAGCTGAACGACGAGGTCAAGGTCCACTACGAGGGCAAGCTGATCAACGGCAAGGTGTTCGATTCGTCCTACGAACGCGGCCAGCCGGCCTCCATGCCGCTGAAAGGCCTGGTCATGGCCTGGCAGGAGGCGCTGCAGCTGATGCGTCCCGGCGACGAATGGATTCTCTATGTCCCGCCCGAGCTGGGCTATGGCGCGGAAGGGGCCGGCGGCGGCGAGATCCCGCCTGGCGCGGCGCTGATCTTCAAGATCGAGCTGATCGACGTCCTGCCGGGACCGGGAACGATCCAGGCGGGTTAGAGCGCCCGTTTCATGCCGACGTGGCTCCCGGCGAACCCCAGGCGCGTGTAGAACCGCTGGGCGTCGCTGCGGCTGGCGTGGCTCATCAGCTCCATGTTGCGGCACCCCCGGCGACGCGCCTCTTCCATCGCCCAGGTGACCATCCCCGCGCCGACCCCTTGTCCCCGCAGGCGGGCGTCGACCCGCACCGCCTCGAGCAGGGCCAGCTCCGCGCCCTGGTTCGACAGGCCCGGGATGAAGGTGAGCTGCAGGGCGCCGACCACCGCGCCCGCAGCGTCCCGCGCCACCATCAGCAGGTTGCGCGGATCGGCGGCGATCTTTTCGAAGGCTTCGAAATAGCTCGATGGCGGCGGATCGGAGACCTGTTCCCGGCCCGCGCCAAGCGGATCGTCGGCCAGCAGGCGGACGATCGCCGCCACGTCCTCGCGCCGGGCTTCACGCATCTGGATCGGCGATTCATCGGGCATTGGGCGGTCTCCAGCCGGCCAGGGTAGGCAGGTCCTTACCACAGGCTGGGCATTCGCTTGAGGCCCCGGACTTTGAGGCGCTGGCCCGAGGGTCTATGGCTGCGCCCCATGAGCGAACTTGGTCCCGTCCACGACATCCTGGCGACCCTGGTGGGGTTCGACACCACCTCGCGGGTCTCGAACCTGGCGCTGATCGAATGGGTCGAGACCTATCTCGACCGCCACGGGGTGCCGCACCGCCGGGCGCCCAACGCCGAGGGGACCAAGTCCAACCTGCTGGCCACCATCGGGCCGGCGATCGAGGGCGGCGCGGTGCTGTCGGGCCACACCGACGTGGTGCCTGTGGATGGCCAGCCGTGGACCTCAGATCCCTTTGCCCTGACCGAGCGCGGCGGCCGGCTCTATGGCCGCGGGACCTGCGACATGAAAGGGTTCCTGGCCCTGGCGCTGGCGGCGGTCCCCGATCTCATCGCCGCCAAGGTGCGGCGGCCCGTGCATCTGGCCTTCTCCTACGACGAGGAGATCGGCTGCCTGGGCGCCCCCCTGCTGATCGATCTGATCCGGCGCGAGCTGCCGGCGCCCGCCTTCGTGGTGGTGGGCGAACCCACCGACATGGTCGCGGTCAACGCTCACAAGGGGATCACCTACTACAAGGTCAAGGTCACCGGTCGCGAGGCGCACTCCAGCCAGACCCAGCAGGGCGTCTCGGCGATCATGGAGGCGGTGACCCTGATGTCCGCGCTGACCGAGCTTTCCGCGCGGCTGGAGCGGGAGGCCGACCCCGCCTCGCCCTTCACGCCCAAGGGCGCGACGCTGACCATCGGCATCGTCCACGGCGGGACGGCCGGCAATATCCTGGCGCGGGAGTGCACGTTCCTGTTCGATCTGCGCTGCCCCCACACCCTCGATCCGCAAGGGGTCCTCGCGTCGTTTTTCGCCCAGGTCGCCGCGCTCGATGTGGCGCTCAAGGCCCGCGCGCCGGAGGCCGGCGTCGCCATCGAGATGCAGTCGAACGTGCCGCCTTTCGCGCCGGAGCCGGACGGCCCGGCGGAGTCCTTCGCCCGACGCCTGGCCGGCGACAACGGCCCTCCGCGCGCCGTGGCCTTCGCCACCGAGGCCGGGCAGTTCCAGCGCGCCGGGTTCTCCACCGTCCTCTGCGGCCCCGGCTCCATCGAGCAGGCTCACCAGCCGGACGAATATGTCGAGATCTCGCAGATGGAGCGCGGCGCGGCGTTCATGCGCCGCCTGGTGGACTGGGCGACCCTGCCCTCTCCCGCGCCTGCGCCGCTTGGGGGAGATGAGGTGGCGTCCGCCGCCACCCGTGCCTAGACTGCGCGAAATACAACGCTTGGGAGGGCTCGCTGATGAAATCCGTCCAATGGGGACTGTCGGTCTTGGCGCTGACGATGGTGGGCCTGACCGCGCCGGCCGCGGCGCATGCCGAGACCGCCTGCGCCGACCTGATCAAGACCCGCCTGCCGCACGCCGAGATCACCTCGGCCAAGGCCGCCAGCGTGGCCGGCATGGATGTCTGCCAGGTCGCGGTCACCAGCCGGCCGACCCGGGATAGCGACATCCGCCTGGAGGTCTGGATCCCGGTGGGCGGCGCCTGGAACGGCAAGTTCGTCCAGGTGGGCAACGGCGGGTTCGCCGGCACGGTGCCCAAGGTCTCGTTCATGGGCCCGATCAAGGCCGGCTATGCGGTGGCGGGAACCGATGACGGCCACCAGGACCCGGTCGGAACCAACGCCTCCTGGGCGCTGGGTCACCCCGAAAAGGTCACCGACTTCGGCTGGCGCGCGCTGAAGGAGACCACCGACATCTCCAAGGCCTTGATCACCGCGCAGAAGGGCTCGCGGGCGGCGAGGTCGTATTTCTACGGCTGCTCCGACGGCGGCCGCGAGGCGCTGATGGAAGCCCAGCGTTACCCAAAGGACTTCGACGGCATCGTCGCCGGCGCCCCGGCCAACTACATGAGCCAGCTGTTCGGGCTCTCGGCCTTCCAGCAGCAGACCATGGCCAGGCCCGGCGGCTACCTCGGCGCGCCGCAACGCGAGCTCTTGCAGAAGGCCGCCCTGGCCGAATGCGGTGGCGAGGGGTTCATCCGCGACCCGATGCGCTGCCACTTCGATCCGGGCAGGCTTACCTGCAAGCCCGGCCAGACCCCCGGGCCCGAAACGGCGCCCTGCCTGACCGCCGCGCAGGTGGTCTCGGCCAAGGCGTTCTACGAGGGTCGCAGGGACAGGGCCGGCAAGGTCGTCTTTCCGGGATACAGCCCTGGCGCTGAGTCCCTGAGCGGCAGCTGGAGCGCCTGGATCACCGGGTCGAGCCCGGAAACCAACCAGAAGGCCGCTGGCCCGTCATTCTCGTCCAACGCCTTCAAATATTTCGGGTTTGAGGATCCGAGCTTCGACTATCTGAAGATGGACATGGGCGCCCCGTTCGAGGGTGCGCTGAAGCGGATGGCTGCGGCGCTGGATTCGCCCGACCCGAACCTGGCGGCGTTCAAGAAGCACGGCGGCAAGCTGATCCAGTACCATGGCTGGAACGATCCCGCGATCCCGCCCCGCGCGTCGATCGTCTACTATGAGGATGTCCGCAAGACGATGGGCGACCCCTCGGAGTTCTACCGGATGTACATGGTCCCTGGCATGCTGCACTGCGCCGGCGGCGTGGGGCCCTCGGGCGTCGACTGGGTGGCCCTGCTGGATAGCTGGGTGGTCGCCGGCAAGGCGCCGCGCGATATCACCGCCGTGGCCGGGCCCGGCCAGGGTGTCGGCGGGCCGCCGAGCCAGGTGCTCTGCCCCTATCCGGGCGTGGCGCGCAAGGCGGGCGAAGGCTACGCCTGTTCGACCAGGAGGACGAAGGGCTGATACCCGCCCCGCCGCGGGACTGGCGCAAGCGGAGCCTTGGGTATAGTCGAACGCCGTTGATGAGCGGGTCCTTCCGCATACGCCGCCTGGCCCCCGCCGAGGCGTTGGGCGCGGCGCCCGCGCTCGGCGCCGTCCTGGCCGACTGCGTGGCGGGCGGCGCCTCGGTGAGCTTCATGGCCGACCTGACGCTGGCCGACGCCGAGGCCTTCTGGCGCACCCAGGCCAACGCCGACGATGGCCGGGTCATCCTGGTCGCCGAGGACGACGAGGCGATCTTTGGCGTGGTCCAGGTGATCCCGGCCTGGCCGCCAAACCAGCCGCACCGCTGCGACATCTCCAAGCTGCTGGTCCACCGGAGCGGTCGCCGGCGCGGGGCGGCGCAGGCCCTGATGTCGGCCGCCGAGGCCGCGGCCGCGGCCATGGACCGCCCCGTGATGGTGCTGGACACGGTGACCGGCGGCGCGGCCGACCAGCTCTATGAAAAGCTCGGCTGGACCCGGGTCGGGGTGATCCCCGATTTCGCCCTGATGCCCGATGGGGCGATGGCCGCGACCACGGTCTTCTACAAGCAGGCGCTCGGCGAATGATCGTCCAGTCTTCCCCACCAAGAGCCCGGCCAGCGATGGCCGAGGGCCCCCGCCGGACGGCCGGCCACTTCTGGCGCACGTCGCGTCGCGGATCCGCGGACGGAGGGGCCTGTGTCCCCTCCGCGAGGCGGATCGCAACCCCGGAGGACCATCCTCATGAGTCTCGGCTCAGCTATCTTCATCGTGGCGATGTCGTTCGTCACCGCGGCGATTTCCGGTGTCTTCGGCATGGCCGGCGGCCTGATGCTCAAGGGCGCGCTGGCCTTTGTCCTGCCGGTTTCGGCGACCTTCTTCACCCACGGGGTCCTGCAGTTCGTCGCTAACGGCTGGCGCGCGGCCCTGCATCGCCAGCACGTGGCCTGGGGCATCGTCGCGCGCTTCGCGCTTGGATCGTTCGTGGCCGCGGGGCTGATGGTCTTCGTCGCCCTGCAGCCCACCAAGGCCGGGCTCTTCCTGCTGATGGGCCTGGTGCCGGGCCTGGTCTGGCTGCCGCAGACCTGGGTCAAGGTCGACGCCTCGCGCCCCGGCCAGGCCTTTGTGTGCGGCCTCGTCGTCACCGGCATCAATCTGACGGCCGGCGTGGCGGGGCCGATCCTCGACGTCTTCTTCGTCCGCACGGCGCTGACCCGCCACCAGATCGTCGCCACCAAGGCCGCGACCCAGGTGTTCAGCCACCTGATGAAGATCCTCGTCTATGGCGCGCCCCTGCTGGCCGTGCATGGCGCGGGCCTGCCGCCGTGGTGGGTGTTCGCGCTGGCGATCCCGGTCGCGATGCTCGGCACCGCGGCCGGCGGGGTGCTGCTGAACCGGCTGAGCGACATCGACTTCAAGCGCTATCTGCGGCTGATCCTGACGGTGATCGGCCTGGTCTACCTGGCGCAGGCGGCGCACCTGTTCCTCACGGGCCAGGCGTAGCCGCCAGAAAAAACCCCGGGACCTTGCGGACCCGGGGTGGAAGTTTTGGGAGGAAACGCCCAGGAACGGGCGCTTCTTCAGGTATGAGCGGATCGTGCCCGCGCAAGGGCCGCGCGGCGGTTTTTTGACGGCAGGTGGGGACATGCGCCTCGAAGCGAAGATTCTGGAGAGCCGCTTTGTCCGGCTCGAGCCAATGGCCGGACGCCACCGCGAAGACTTCAGCGCCGCCTGCGAGGCCGATCAGGAGGTTTGGGCCAGCCTCTATCCGGTCTCCTGGGCCGGGGAGCAGTTCGCGCCGACCTGGGCAAAGCTGCAGCGCGATCAGGCAGCGGGCGACACCCAACCCTACGCCGTGATCTCGCAAGGCGAGGTCGCCGGAATCAGCACCTTCTATGCCATCGATCTGGGGAATGGCGTGGTCGAGATCGGCGGCACCTATTACCGGCCGGACTGCCGCGGCGGGGCCGTCAACCCGGCGGCCAAGCGGCTGATGATGGCGCATGCCTTCGAAAGCGGCGCGCGCCGCGTGGTGTTCCGAGTCGACGCCATCAACGCCCGCAGCCGCGCCGCCGTGCTGAAACTGGGCGCGGTGCAGGAAGGCGTCCTGCGCAGCGACCGGGTGACCTGGACCGGGCGGGTTCGTGACACGGTGATTTTCTCGGTCCTGGCGGGCGAATGGCCCGCCGTCCGCGGCGGACTCGACGCCCGCCTGGCCGGGTTCGACTAGAACCCGTCCAGGCTGACGTGGTCCCTACAGGGTCTAGCCGCGACGGGCGAGCTTGCGGGCCGCCAGCCAGGTCAGGACGGCGCTCATCGCCGCCAGGATCGCCAGGTGGGTCAGGGGCGAACCCTCCGACGTCAGGCCGGCCGAGGCCCGGGCCAGCTGCGAGAGGTGATAGGTCGGCCAGATCGGACGGATCCTTTCCATGACTCCCGACAGTGGAAAGAACAGGCCTGAGAGGAAGGCCATGCCCAGGTAGACGATGTTGGCGAAGGCCGCCGCGCTGGAGGCCGGAGCCCAGGCGCCGATGAACAGCCCCACTGCGCAGGCCGGGATGACCCCCAGCGACATCACCGCCGCCACCCGCAGCAGGGTTATGGCGGGCAAGGTGACGTGGCCGATGGTCACTCCGATCGTCACCAGCATGGCCATGACCACGACGGCGAAGACGAAGGCCATCATCAGCTTGGACGCCAGGTAGGATCCGGCCGGCATGGGCAGCGCGCGCTTGAAGGTGAGCAGACCCTGATTGCGTTCGACGGCCACCAGGATGCCGAAGCCGAACAGGCCCGGACCCATCACCCCATAGACCGTCCAGCCGACGAACAGGTTGTTGGCCAGCTGCCCGCCGGCGGCGCGGCCCGCCAGCATGATGCCGAAGAAGCTGTAGAACAGGACCGGCATGGCCAGGATCGGTACGGAGAACGCCGGCGTCCTCAGCAGGCGCAGGGATTCGTACTTTGCGTCCGAGAGGTAGGCCCGGACCAGGCGGCCGAACGGCATGGCGGGCACGAGGGCGTCGGTCATGGCGCGGGCTCCTGGGTCAGCTCGGCGAAGGCTTCCGAGAGGCCGGCCCGGCGGACCTCTAGGTCGGACAGCGCCGGGTCGGCGTCCAGCAGGCGCCGCACCGCGCCTTCCGCGTCGGTGGTGGTGATCGTTACTCTCGGCCCATCCCGCGCCGCGGCGGTGACGCCTGGCCAGGCCTCGATGGCGGCGAGGCTGAGGGGGGTGACGCAGTCCACGCGCTTGCGCACCACCAGGGCGCGCATCTCCTGCACCGTGCCCTCGGCGACGCGGCGGCCCTTGGCCATCACCACGACCCGGTCGGCCAGGGCCTCGGCCTCCTCGATGTAGTGGGTGGTCAGCACGATGGAGGTTCCGCCCTCAACCAGTCTGCGGAGCGTCGCCCACATGGTTTCGCGCGCGGTCAGGTCGAGGCCGGTGGTGGGCTCATCGAGAAACAGCAGTCGGGGCCGGCCGCAGATCGCCAGCGCGAACTGGGCCTGGCGCTTCTGGCCGCCGGAAAGCTTGGCATAGGGCCGGCTGGCGATCTTCTCGACTCCGGCCAGGGCGATGGCCTCGTCCAGGCTCAGCGGGTCCGGATAGTAGGCCTGGGTCATGGCGATGTGGTCGTGGACGCGCAGCGCGTCGGCCAGGGCCACCTCCTGCATCATCACCCCGACGCCGCGCCGCGCCGTCAGGTCATGCGGCGACGTGCCGAACAACAGGGCCTCGCCTGAGTCGGGCTGCTGCAGTCCGAGCAGGAGCGCGATGGCGGTGGATTTGCCCGCGCCGTTGGGGCCCAGCACCGCCAACAGCTCACCCTTCCGAACGTCGAGGTCCAGCCCGTCGAGCGCCGTGACCACGCCGTAGCGCTTGTAGGCGCCGCTAAGACGGGCCATCGCCCCGTCGTCAATCGCCATGACCGCCCCCACGCTGCTCTGGTCCTGGTCGCCGCCGGACCGGCGTTCAGATGCGGGCGATCAGGCCGTCGCCGCCGTCCGCTCCTCGGCATTGGGGAAGAACACGTCCGAGGCGTGCTCGGCCACCTCCTGGGCGGTGTAGGGCCGACCGGGCTGGAAGCCGCCGGTCTGCAGCATCTTGATCTCGCGGACGCCGCGGCTGGAGACGCCGAGGATCTTGCCCGAGTGCTCCGCGGCGAGGTCTGACACCATGAACAGCACGCCGGGCGCGACGTTCTCCGGCAGGCTCAGCGGGTCGGGCTCCTTGCCCTTGCGGCCGGGCAGGTCCGACGTCATGCGGGTGTAGGCGCCGGGCGCCAGGCCCATGACCCGGATGTTGTACTTGCGCCCCTCGATCGACATCACCCGGACCATTCCATAGATGCCGGCCTTGGCCGCCCCGTAGTTGGTCTGGCCGAAATTGCCGTAGAGGCCCGAGGTCGACGAGGTCAGCACCATCGAGCCGCCGCCGTGGTCCTTCATCCACTTCCAGACCGGGAGCGCGCAGCAATAGGCGCCCTTCAGGTGCACCTTGACCACCTTGTCCCAGTCGTCCTCGGAGGTGTTGGCGAAGGTCTTGTCGCGCAGGATGCCGGCGTTGCAGACCAGGATATCCACCGTGCCGAAGGCGTCGATGGCGGCTTTCAGGATGTTCTCGCCGCCCTGGACGGTGGAGACATCGTCGCCGTTGGCCACCGCGCGGCCGCCGGCGGCGGCGATGGCGTCGACCACCTTCTGCGCCGCGGAGACGTCGGCGCCGGAGCCGTCGCGCGCGCCGCCCAGGTCATTGACCACCACGGCCGCGCCCTCCCGGGCGAACAGCTTGGCGTAGGCCTCGCCCAGGCCGTTGGCGGCCCCCGTGATGATCGCCACCTTGCCGTCGAGCAATCCCGCCATGACCTGCCTCCCCTTGGTTCTAGTTTGTGCGCGCATCTTCCAACCGCCGTTGGCCGGTTGGCAAGGTCTCAGCGCGACCGGCGCTCTCGGAAGAACGCCTTGAGCAGGGCCGAGCTCTCCCGCGCCAGGACGCCGCCTTCGACCCGCGGCCGTGAATGACAGGTGGGTTGATCGAAGAAGCGCGCGCCGTTGACCACCGCACCGCCCTTCACATCTTCCGCGCCGAAAACCAGGCGCGCGATCCGGGCATGGCTGATCGCCCCCGCGCACATGGCGCAGGGCTCCAGCGTCACCACCAGGGTCAGGCCGGTCAGCCGATAGTTGCCAAGCTTGGCGGCGGCGGCCCGCAAGGCGACGATCTCGGCGTGGGCGGTGGGATCGTGCGATCCGATGGGGCTGTTGGCGCCGATGGCGATCACCTCGCCTGACGCGGGGTCCACGACAACGGCGCCCACCGGCGTCTCGCCGCGTGCGGCGGCGGCTTGCGCGGCTTCGAGCGCGATGCGCATGGTTGCAAGGTCATGGTCCACGATCCGCACCGAACCGGTGGCCGCCCTTCCGGTCAAGCCCGCACGCCGCAAGCCGAGGCTTCGTCTGATGCGGGAGGCGACCGCGTGGCCAAGATGCTGGCCCGCGCCGGGGTCGCCTCGCGCCGCGAGGTCGAGCGGCTGATCGAGGCCGGCCGCGTGGCGCTGAACGGCAAGGTCCTGACCACGCCGGCGGTCAAGGTCGAGCGTGGCGACATCCTGACGGTCGACGGCGCCGTGGTCACCGAGGCCGAGCCGGCACGGCTGTTTCGCTATCACAAGCCGATCGATCTGGTGACCAGCCATAACGACCCGCAGGGC
>NZ_JANMBF010000003.1:0-3196 GCF_031360265.1 Phenylobacterium sp. | reverse complement strand
TTTCTCGCGCGTGGTCACATAGGGTTCGGTCAACCGGTCGCGATCCTTGGCGGGCAGGCCTATGCCATTGTCCTCGACCTCGAAGGCGACGCCGACCTCGTCGGACACAAGTCGCGCACGGATATGACCCCTGACCGTCGGCGTCCGCCGCCCGGCCACCGCCTCAGCGGCATTCTTCAGCACATTGGTCAGCGCCTGGCCCAGCATCCCGCCGTCGGCCACCAGCCGTATATCCGGCGTCGGTTCAACCAGTTCGACGTCGATGTCTGGACTGGCGACCCGCTGGGCGAAGAGCGCCGCGCGAAGCAGTTCGCCGGCGTCCTGCTCGGTGAACCTTGGCGCCGGCAGCCGCGCGAAGGCTGAGAACTCATCCACCATCCGCCCGATGTCGCCGACCTGGCGCACGATGGTGTCGGTGCAGCGGTCGAAGGTCTCCAGCTCGTGCGGCGCGATGTCCTTGCGATATTTTCGGCGCAGCCGCTCGGCGGAAAGCTGGATCGGGGTCAGCGGGTTCTTGATCTCGTGGGCGATCCGCCGGGCCACGTCGCGCCAAGCGGCGTTGCGCTGGGCCGTCACCAGACGGGTGATGTCGTCAAAGGTCAGCACCAGTCCGTCTTCGATGCGGCTGGCGCGCACCCTCAGGCGCAGGGTCTCGCGACCGCGCACGACATCGACTTCCTCCTCGACCTCGGTTCCGCGGGACGCCTGGGCGGCGATGGCGGCGATCTCGGGCGCCACCTCGGCGAGCTTGCGGCCCCGGCCATGGCGGTCCTTCAGGCCCAGCAACAGTTCGGCCTGGCGATTGGTCGCGGAGATCCGCCCCTTGGCGTCGAGACCGATGACCCCGGCGCTGACTTCGGCCAGCACCGTCTCGATGAACTGGCGGCGTCGTTCGGCCTCCTCGTGCGCGGTCCGCAGCGCCGCCTGCTGCGCCTGCAGGTCGTGGGTCATGCTGTTGAAGGCCCGCGACAGGACAGCGATCTCCTCGGGGTCGTTCTCGGCGTTCACCCGGGCGCTGAGATCGCCGCCGGCCACCTTGCCAGCCGCGACCACCAGGCGTGCGACCGGCCCGGAGATGGCGTTGGCCGCGCCGAGGCCCAGCCAGACCGCTCCCACCAGCACCAGCAGCGCGGTCTCGGCGTAGCTGAGGGCGAAGATGGTCTGGATCCGCTGGCGATTCTGCGCCGCGTCGCGATAGGCCACAAGGCTGGCCTCGGCTTCGAGCAGGTGGCTGACGATCCCCTTCTCCACCGGCCGGACGACATAGAGATAGGCGTCCGGATAGGCCCGCAATCGATAGACCGAGCGCATCACGTCGCCGCAGGTGCGGTTGCAGAGCCAGATGTCGCCCTCGTCGGCGGCCTTGAAGCTGGAGGCCGGAGGCAGCACAAGGGCGGGGGCGTCGGCGGCTTCGGCGCGCGCCAGGATGCGGCCCTCGCGGTCGATCAGATAGGCCGCCGGAAAGGCGTGGTAGGAGGCCAGGTTCGCCAGAAAATGGCTGAAGGTGATCGGGCTGGCGGCCAGGGCCGGGGCGGCGCGGTTGAGGTCGCCGCCCATCAGGGTCACGTGATCCTGGATATAGCGGCTCTGGTCCTCGACATAGGACCGGGCCACGGTGGCGGAGTTTTCGACGACGGTCTGCACGCGCTGGCTGAACCAGTTCTCGACGCCGCGGCTGACCAGGACGCCGTAGAACAAGGCCACCACCACGGCCGGCGCCACGGCGGCCAGCGCGAACAGGGTGACGAACCGCAGCTGCAGGCGCGCGCCGGGGTCTCTGTCGCGGGCTTCGAGCAACGCGCCGAACCGCAGCGCCACGATCAGGGTCAGGATCAGGATAAGAATGAGGTTGAAGCCGAGCACGGTCAGGATCGGCTGACTGGCCGGGCCCAGGGGTCCCGTGGTCGGCGGCGACGCCGCAAGCAATATGGCGATGCCGGTCAGCGCCGCGGCCAGCGCATAGCCGATTCCCAGCACCACGCGCGACTGCATCACCCGCCAGATGCGGGCCGCGCCGGCGCTGACAATGCGATTTCCAACGCTGAAGGCCATTGCCCGGGAGTCTATGCGACTGTGCCCCAAACTCAACAGTCTTGTTGCATCGAAACGTCAGCGGCTCGACGCTACCTTCGACCGCGCTGCATCTCAACGCCCAGGTCGGAGATCTTCTTGCGCAGGGTGTTGCGGTTGAGACCGAGAATTTCGGCGGCGCGCACCTGGTTTCCCCGGGTGGCCATCAGCGTCAACTGGATCAGGGGGCGTTCGACCTCCTCCAGCACTCGATCATAGAGACCGGCGGGCGGCACCCCGTCCGGCTGATCGGCGAAGTAGCTGGAGAGCTTGCGTTCAACCAACTGGGCCAGAGTCGCGGGACCTTCCTCACCGTGGGTCACCGGCTGGTGCTCGGCGAGCTCGCGCTCCACGATCCGCGCGGTGATCAGGTCTTCGCCATAGAGGGCGCAGATCCTGCGGATCAGATTTTCCAGCTCGCGGACGTTGCCCGGCCAGGGGTGCTGCTTCAGTCGGTCAAGCGCTCCGGCGTCGATGGTCTTGGACGGCAGGCCTTCGCGGTTGGCGCGCAGCAGGAAGGCCCGCGCCAGGTCTGGAATATCGTCGACCCGGTCGCGCAGCGGCGGCAGGCGTAGCGGCGCGACGTTGAGCCGGAAGAACAGGTCCTCGCGGAACAGGCCCTGCTGGATCAGGCCGCGCAGGTCGCGATTGGTTGCGGCGATGATGCGGACGTTGGGCCGGCGGCTGGTCTTGGGATTGAGCGCCGGCTCGGAGCCGTCGATGACCCGCAGCAGGCGGGTCTGGGCGTCGAGCGGCATGTCGCCGATCTCATCGAGAAACAGGGTGCCGCCGTCGGCGTCAATCAGCTTGCCGTGGTCGCCGTCTTCCTTACCAAACAGCTCCGTCTCCACGCGTTCGCGCGGGACGGCGGCCAGGTTGATGGTGACAAATTTGCCGTCACGTCGTCGGCCCATGTCGTGCAGGGCGCGGGCGACCAGCTCCTTGCCGGCGCCGCTCTCGCCGGTGATCAGAACGGTGAGGTCGGCGCCCACCAGCCGCGCGATCGTCCGGTAGACCTCCTGCATCGGACCGGACCGCCCGATCAGCGGCAGGCGGTCGTCGCGCACGGCGCGCGCCTGGGCGCGAGCCGCCTCCGGGTCGGCGGGTCGCGACAACGCGCGCCGCG
>NZ_JANMBF010000159.1:0-23635 GCF_031360265.1 Phenylobacterium sp. | reverse complement strand
GATTCCGACGAGCGCGAACGCGACCGCGAGACCGAACGCGCCAGCCTGCCGATCCTGCTGCGCGCGCTGGAAGGCGTGGTCGCCGACGCCGCGGCCCTGCCGGACCCGAAGCCGGCGGAACTCCTCACCCTGCGCGAACTGCTCGCCCACGCGAAAGCCGAGCCCGGCGCCTCAAGCTCACCCCAGAATCTACGCGCCCGGCTGACCGGGTCGCTCGCCGCCACGGCGCCTCCGCCGCGAAGTCCGGCGTCCAATGTCGGCCAGGTGCTGGCCGCGCGCCGCGCCACCGGCCCGCCGCGCCGCTGAGCCCCCAGGGCCCTTCCCCTCGTTGGCGGCGGCATTCACACATCTCATCGAAACGGCGTTCGCTCTCCCCATGCGCAAAGCCCCTCCTCCTTGCGGGGAGGGATTGGGGTGGGGGTGCAGACTCGGCGGCGGGGGTTGGCTCACCGGTCTTCCGTGCGACGTTTCCAGGTCACAGCTGACACCCCCACTCCCAACCCTCTCCCCGCAAGGGGGCGAGGGCTTTTGGCTGGCATCAGGCTGTGACCTCAGGCTGGACCTGCCGCGCTTCAGCGAGGACCTCTGCTCAGACGTGTCCGGTCTTCATCGCCTGGTCGAGACAGACGGCCAGCGAAATACAGGCGCCGGCGGTGAGCGCGGTGGAGAGCTTGGGATAGCGGGCGGGGACGTCCGGAGCCTGATGGTCGAACAGCCACTGCACCAGGAAGGCGAAGATGCAGCCGCCGATGATCCAGCCGTCGGGGATCTGGCGACGCGAGGCCAGCAGCACCCAGGCGACCACCGGCGACAGCACCGAGATCAGCAGCCGCACGGCCCTGGGCGCCGGCCGCACGGTTTCCATTCCCCACCGCACCCCGCCCAAGAACGCCAGCACCACGCCCGACCAGGTCAGAATGACCGTCAGAGCCGGCCGCGCGATTTCGGGCGCGCCCCAGCCATAGGCGACGGCGGCAAGGGGAAAGGGCGCCAGCGCGGTGAGCGCGATCAGCCAGAGGGCCAGCGGGATCGCATCGTCGCGGCCTGCGGGGTCCGATCGGTCCGTCACCGTCAGTCTCTCCGAAATGCGGACGCCGACGCCCAGCCGGCCGCCAGCGCGAACGCCATCGCAGCTAGACCGTAGGACCATGGCCTTCGATGCGCCCAAAGGTAAAGGCTGCGTTCGACGCCGACCTTCTCGACCGACAGCGTGCGCCGCTTCTCCGACACCGGCTGGCCATCCTGGAACAGCAGGATGCGCGCGTCATACTTTCCGATGGGCGCCTCGGCGGGCAGCTCGATCTCGGCGCGGAACAGGCCGGTGTCGACAAACTTAACCCCGTGTCCGTCGACATCGTAGAGGTGCGCCCTTTCCTTCAGGCGGATCACCGCGCGACGCCAGTCGAGATAGTCCGAGCCCAGGCGGCTGACCACCATGTCGCGCACGCCATAGCGGGTCTCGACCCGCTGCTCGGCCGGCGCATTGATCGCCAGGTGATCGACGCCCGCGCCCAGCCGCCTCAGCACGCCGAAGCCGGCGATCTCGTCGAGCGGGCGGCTGGAGGCGGCGATGTAGAAGCCGGGCGCGCCCTGGAACACCACCGGGCGGCTGTTGATCCAAACGCCCGCAAACCGGCTCTTGCGCGCGATCCGCACCGGTTGGTCGGGCCCGCGGACGATCACCACCACGTCGCTGGGGCGCTGCGAGGGATCGAAAACCGCGCCGTAGAGCACGATCTGGGCGCCGCGAAAGTCGGAGTTCACGCGCACACTTGTCTCGGTGAGCGCGGCGGAAATTCGGGCCGGCGGCTGGAGTTGCGGAGGCGGGACGACGATCATCGCTAGCCGCCCGTCCCGGCCATCAGGACGAACGGCTCGTCTGGGCGCAAGAACAGGCCCAGGCCCATGCGCAGCCCGACCAGCAGCACGATGAAGGCCAGCACCGCGCGCAGTTCCTCGGCCCGGAAGCGCGACGAAGCCCGCGCCCCGAACTGGGCGCCCAGCACGCCGCCCACCAGCAGCAGGCTCGCCAGCAGGATATCGACGGTCTGGTTGCGGCCGGCCTGCAGCACGCCGGTGAGCGCCGTGGTGATGATGATCTGGAACAGGCTGGTGCCGACGACCACGTTGGCCGGCATCCGCAGGACGTAGACCATGGCCGGAACCAGGATGAAGCCGCCGCCGACCCCCATGATCGCCGACAGCACGCCGACGAAGGCCCCCAGCGCCAGGGGCGGGATCACGCTGATGTAGAGCCGCGAGCGGGGGAAGCGCACCTTGAACGGCAGGCCGTAGAGCCAGGGCGGACGGCGATCACGCCGGGGCGGCGGCGGTTGGTTGCGCCGCCGACGCAGGATCGCGCCAAGGGATTCGGTCAGCATCAGGCTGCCGATGACGCCCAGGAAGATCAGGTAGGAGAACGCCACGACCAGGTCGGCCTGACCGAGCAGGCGCAGCCAGCGGAACAGTTCGACGCCGAGGATCGAGCCCACCGCCCCTCCGCCGGCCAGCACGCCCCCCATGCGGAAGTCGACGGCGCGCGTGCGGCCGTAGGAAATGACGCTCGACATCGACGAGGCGGCGACGTGGTTCGACATGCTGGCCACGGCGACGGCGGGCGGGATACCGAGCAGCACCAGCACCGGCGTCATCAGGAAGCCGCCACCGATGCCGAACAGGCCGGAAATGAAACCAACCAGGGCGCCCAACCCGACCAGCAGCGGCGCGTTGACGGAGACTTCGGCGATGGGCAGGTAGAGGTCGAACACGTCGGCGCCTCAGCTTGCCGCGGCCTGGCGGCTCAACGCGTGAAGACGGAGAGCCGGGAAACGGTGGCGGGGTCCAGCGACCCTGTTGCGGCCAGACCCTGATCGCGCTGATAGGCGGCCACGGCAAGCTTCAGATCGCGCGAGGTCGTGCCGTCCGGGCGCCCCTTGTAGTAGCCGAGCCGGCCAAGGATCTTCTGGGCGGCGGCGATCGAGGGGCCGTAGGCGAGATTCTCCGGCGTGGGCGCGGCGCTTGTGGGGGCGAAGGCCGCGGCTTGGGACTCAGCGGAGGCAAGCTGTGCGGCCGGAAGTTTGGCCTCGAGATCCATGGCGCTGTTGCGGGCTTCGCCGTCGCCGCCATTGGCCGCGATCGAGAACCATTTGTAGGCTTGCGCCAGATCGCGCGGCACGCCGGAGCCCGACTGGTAGAGCAGGCCCAGGTTGTATTGCGAGTCCACAACGCCGTGCTGGGCGGCTTTCTTGAACCAGGACGCGGCGGCGGCGGCATCCTGCGGTCCGCCTTCGCCACGGAAGTAGTAGAGCGCCAGGTTGTGCATGGCCGACGGATCGCCGGCGTCGGCCGCCCGCGCGGTCCAGCGGCGGGCCTCGGCCAGGTTCTGAACGACGCCTGCCTGACCGGTTTCGTACAGGCGCGCCAGGAACACCTGGGCCGGCGGATGTCCGGCGTCGGCCAGGGCCTTCAGGTGGGCGATGGCGCCGGGCTGTTTCCTTTCCACCGCGCGCGCGGTGTTGAGGTAGTCGGCGGCCACGGTGTCCGCGCCGGGCCGGGCCAGGCTGCGATCGACGGCGACGGCGTGGGCGGGCGGGGCCGGCTGCGGGCTCATTGCCAGTGCGGCGCGGGGCGCGCCGCCAAACAGCGGAGCCTGATGAACTTCCGCCCGATGTATCTGGGCCTTGCCCGCGTCGGGGCCGGCCGCGGGGCCCTCCATCAGGACCACTCCGGCGGCTCCGACGCTCAGGAAGGCGGCGCCGCCCGCCACCATCAGGGCGGTCTGCCAGGTCGAGGCTGGACGTCCGGGCTTCAGCGCGCCGAACAGGCCGCCGCCACGGGTCGAACGCGGATCCCGCTCGGGCGCCTGCAGGCTCTTGGGACGCGGCGCCGCGGCGGCCGCACGGGCGATCGCCCTCGCCTGCTCGATCACGTCACGGGTCGACAGGGGCCTGGGCTCCCCCTGGGCCGGCGGCGCCTCAAGATCGAAACGATCGCTGGCGCTCTCCAGCTCCGCCGGCTCACCGCCCGCGGTGTCGGCGACCGCCCGGTCGGCGGGCGGAACGGTGAGGTCCCGCTCACCAGGCGCCGCGCCGGCGATCGGCGGCCTGGCGATCGGCGGCCCGCCGACGGTAAACCCGGCGTCCAGGGTCGCACGGCTCAGGGTCTGGAAGATCGGGACCTCGGAGATCGGGGCGAAGCTGTCCGCGGCGTCAAAATCCTCGGCCGCGAAAGCCGGGTTGCCAGGGTCCAGCGCCGGCGGGGTCGCCGGCTCGGCGCGGGAGAAAAGCTCCGGTCCGAACACGGCGGTGGAGGCCGGGAATTCCGCGTCCCGTTCGTCTTCAGTCATCGACCGCGGGTCACTGGCCGCGTCGCCGAGGTCGGTCTGGGCGGTCCTAAGCAGGTGCGCCATGCGCGCCTCGCTTTGGCGAAGGCGCTCCGCCACGTCGTCGGCGGCGCGTTCATGCCGTTGCTCAATCCGCTCGGTAACCTTGGCGACCTGCTCGCCGACATCGTCGATGGCCTGGGCGGCGCGGCGCTCGGACTGCATGATCCGATCGGTGAGCCGTTCGGTGATGCGGCCGATCTCAGCCCCCAGCCTTTCCAGCGCCTCGGCGTGCAGCTGATCGACCCGACTGAGACGGTGCTCGACCGCCCCGGCGATGCGGGCGATCTCGCCGCCGACCTGTTCGATGGCCTTGGCGCTGCGCTGCTCGGCGCTCTGCACGCGGCGAGTGAGAGTCTGCGCCATCGCCAGGACTTCGCGACCCATGGTTTCGATGGCGTGGGCCGAGACTGCTCGGCCGCGCCCAGTTGATCGGCCATGGCGGCAAGACGAATTTCCACCTGGTCCGAGCCGGTGGCGGCAAGCTGTTCAGCAACCTGGGTTCGAACATCCTCGACGCGCTGGGTCAGCCGGTCGGCAAGCACCTCCAGCCGTTGCTCGAGGTCCGGGCTGCCCCCGCCATCCGCCGCCACCATACGCCGGTCGAGCGCCGCCAGCGAGCCCTTCAGGCTCTCAAGCGCCGCGCCGGTTCGCGCTTCGGCGTCGCCCAGCCGTTGTCCGAGCCGGGCCAACACCTCAACCATCAGGGCCTCAGGGTCGCCGCCGCGCACGGCCTCGGCGCGAGCCATCCGCGCCTCGAGAAGCCGAATCGCCTCGGCGGAGCGTGGACCGGCGGGCTCGCTCTCGATGCGACGCAGGCGTTCGGCGGCGCGGGCCTGGTCAGCCTCCAGCCGCTCGGCGGCCGCATCAAAGCGGGTGGCGACGGCCATGTGCTCGCGCTCGGCGGTCTCGATCCTGGCCATGGCGTGGCGGACGGAGTGTTCGACGCCGGAAATCGCCAGGCCCGTGCGGGTTTCGGACGCCTCGATGCGATCGGTCAACCGATCCAAAGCGGTCGCGATCCGTCCCAGTTCGCCAGGTTGTCCAGCGTCCAGGGGCGGCGACCTGGAGGCCGCCGACAGGGTCGGAGACCTCGGCGCGGACGCGTTCGCCGCGAACACCCCGCGGTGCGACCGCGCGCTGAAATGGTCTTCCGAAGTCACCTCCTCAGGCACGTCGTCTTCGAGGATAACGCGATTGAGCCACTCTCCAAGCGTCATGCCGGCGCGGCGCGCAAGGTCCTTGGCGACCTCGCGCGCCTTGGGATCAATCCCCTTGACGCTCCAGGGCGCCGCCGCCGTCATCGAATCGCCCTCCCCGGTTGCAGGAACGCTAGCACCGTTGGTTGGGGTGTAAACGGAAGGTTACCCCTAGATGTTGTGGCGAGGGGTGCAACCCTGTGGATGTTTTCGCGCACATACTGGCTGCGGCTTCCGTCGGCGCGCCGCGCCTGCGATATGGCGTCGCAGGATGGATATGTCCCTCACCCTGATGTTCGGCGGCGGTTTTCTGGCGCTCGCTCTGTTCGCGGGGTGGCGCGGCGCGCGGCCGCCCAATCCGCACCGCGGACCCCGGATGATTCCGTGGCGGCTGATCATGGTGAGCGCCGCGGCCCTCCTGCTGGCGATGATCGTCCATCTGGTGAACTTGCTGGGCGTCACCACGGGGCGTTCCAGCGGGCTGTAGGGACGGCGCCCGCGGCTGACGCCGCTACGCCGCCCTGGCCACGACGCGCGCGACCTGCGTCGTCGTCGGGCGTTTGGAGAGGTTGGCGGCGCCGCCGGAGGAGAGCAGGCCGACGTCGGCCATCAGCAGCGGGATCGACCATTTGTGCGGCCCCGCGATATAGCGCGGGTGCCAGACGGGATCGTACTTGCCCTTGTAACGGCGCACGCCCTGGAAGTTGTAGATCTCCTCGCCGCGCTCGAAGAGCAGGTTGCCAACCCGCGACATCATCGGCGCGAGCGGTCGGTCGTCGAGGCCGGACAGCGGCGCCATGCCGAATTCGATGGCGGCGTAGCCCTGCGCCTTGCCCCAGGCGATCAGTTCGACGAACAGGAAGTCCATGATGTTCTTGGGCGCGTCATCGCCGTAACGCATCAGGTCCATGGAAAAGGCGCTGCGGGCGGCCGTGGTCCACAGGGTGGCGAACGCCACGGGCTTGCCCTGCGCGCGGACCAGGGCCACGGGGAACTCGGCCACATAGCCCGGCGCGAAGCCGCCCATGGTAAAGCCTTTCTCGCCGCCGGCGTGGTGAGCCAGCCATGCGTCCGAGATCGCCTGCAGTTCCGGCAGGAGGGCGACCGCGGCGGGGCCCTGAACGACTTCGAAACTTGCGCCCTCATCGAGCGCCCGGCTCCAGGCGCGGCGCAGGTTGCCGCGTCTGCGACCCTCGACGGTAAAGGTTTCCAGTGGCACAGCCGCTGACTCGCCGACCTTTTGAATCGAGAATCCGAGCTCGACGATGTCGGGCAGATCCTCGGCGCTCAGGCCATAGAACCCGGGCCGCGCGGCGTGTGAATCCGCCAGCTCGCGAAAGCGCCAGATCAGTTCCAGCCGCTCCTCGCGCCGCCCGACAGGTCCGCCGAGGGCCATCCAGGTGCGCCCACGGACACCGAACATCAGGAAGCTGTCGCCGGAGCTGGAAAACAGGAACCGCTTGTCGCCGAGAAGCGCCAGGTTGGACCCGGGCTCGGCCACTTCCGCTCGAGCCAGGACCGAGCGCACGCGCTCGAAGTCCGGGTCCGCCTCCCCCACCACCGGCGGCGTCGCGGCCGTGACGAACAGGCGCCAGACCCCGAAGGCGAAGAGACCCAGCGCCGCGCCGGCCCAGGCGCGTATGGCGCGCGCGGCGTCGGCGTCGGCCATCACCCGCCACCAGGGGCGGTCGGCGTAGTCGGAATGCTGGAAGGTCCACAGGCCAAGCAAGCCCGCCCCGATCACCGCGCAGGCGGCCGAGAGCAGCCAGCCCGGGGTGATGTCCATGCGGGTCAACCGCGCCGAGCGCGGGAACGCGCCGCGAAAGGGGGCAAGGAAGACGGCGAGAGCGCCAAGCGCGGCGGTCTCCTCCCAGTTGAACCCCTTGAGCAGCGCCAGGCTTGCGGCCAGCGCCAGGGTCCCCAGGGTCGCGGCCCAGGCCGCGTCGAGGCGCGCCCGCAGGCCGAACGCCAGCATCACCAGCGCCAGGCCAAGGATCGAGGAAAGGAAGTGGGCGGCCTCGATCAGATAGACCGGGGTGAACTGGATCAGTCGCATGAACCGGGCAGGTTCCGAGGGCGAGGCGCCGGAAGCCAGCAGCATCACGCCGGCCGCCAAGGTCAGAAGCGCGGCGGTCACGGGCGCGGCGGCGAACGCGGCCGGGCGAAGGTCTCTCAGAACGCGCATCGCACCCGCAGGTTGGCCCAAGGAAGGCGCCATATAGCCGCAATTTGCCGCCGCGCGGCGCCTCAAACGTCTGTTTCGTCGTGCTTGCTCTCACAGGGCGCCGCGCTAAGGTGACGCAAAATCACGCTTCCACAGGAGACCGGAGCCCGAATATGGCTGATTTTGGCGCTACGGACCTGGAGGCATTGCGCGCGCAGCTCCGCGCTGAGCTCGCGGCGGCCTATCCGCCGGAACTGCGCAACCCCGGAGCCAGAAGCGATTCCGAAGCGATCTGGGGCGGACGCGCCTTCGCAGGCTCCGACGATCCACAGTCTGTCTGGATGCGTCGCGCCGCCGAGAAGGGCTGGACCGCGCCAACCTGGCCGAAGTCCTATGGCGGCGGCGGCATGAGACCGGAGGAAGCCCGTGTCCTGGCCCAGGAGATGGCCGCCGGCCGCTACCGGCCCCCGCTGCTCTCCTTCGGCATCTGGATGCTGGGTCCGGTGCTGCTGGAATACGCCACCGAGGACCAGAAGCGCGAACACATGCCGCGCATCGTCAAGGGCGAGATCCGCTGGTGCCAGGGCTACTCCGAACCCGGCGCCGGCTCCGACCTGGCGAGCCTGGCCACCAAGTGCGAGGACAAGGGCGACCACTGGCAGATCGACGGCCAAAAGGTGTGGACCAGCTATGCCGACAGGGCTGACTGGTGCTTCTGCCTCGTGCGGACGGACGCCACGAAGAAGCACGAGGGTATCTCGTTCGTGCTGATCGATATGCGCACGCCAGGCGTCGAGACGCGGCCGATCCAGCTGATCTCCGGCGAGAGCCCGTTCTGCGAGACGTTTTTCACCGGGGTGAAGATTCCCAAGGGCAATCTGGTCGGCAAGATCAATGGCGGGTGGGAGATCGCCAAGCGCCTGTTGCAGTATGAACGGCAGAATATCTCGGCGGGGTTCGGCGACGGCGGCTCGGTGGGCGGCGGCGCGGCCGGTGACCTGGGCGAGGTGGCCAAGAGCTATATCGGGCTGGACGCGAGCGGGCGTCTGGCGGATCTCGACCTGCGTCGCAGGATCACTGTCAACAAGATGGACTTCCAGGCATTGCGCCAGACCATCGGGCGGACGGCGGCGGAATCGCGGGCGGCCAACGGGCCGAGCGCGGCGACCTCGATCATCAAATACGCGGCCGCCGAGTTCGCCAAGGAACGCTCCGAACTGATGGTCGAGGCGATGGGCGACCAGGGCCTGGGCTGGGACGGCGACGGCTTCAGCCAGCCCGAGATCATGGCCGTGCGCGGCTGGCTGCGGACCAAGGCCAACTCCATCGAGGGCGGCACGTCCGAGGTCAATCTGAACGTGATTTCCAAACGGGTGCTGGGGCTGCCAGACCCGAAGTAGATCGATTCAGCGGCGGTCTATTCCGGCCGCCGCTTGCGGTTTGAAGTTTCGAAGGCTGGATTTCGATGGCGGACTTTGGCGGCGACGTTGAGGCTTTCCGGGCCGAGGCGCGGACATGGCTCGAAAGGAACTTCCCCAAGGTCCTGGCGAAGGACCCGACGGCTCAGCTCGCGAAATTACAGGCGAGGCCTGAGAGCCCCGAGGCGACGGCGTGGCGCAAGGCGCTGGGCGCCAAGGGCTGGGGCGCGCCGACCTGGCCGAAGGAGGTCGGCGGCGGCGGCCTCAGCCGCGCCGAGGCCAAGGTTCTGGCCGACGAGATGGCCGCCATTGGCGCGCACAACCCGATCGGCGGCATGGGCATCTCGTTCTTCGGCCCGACGCTCCTGGAGTACGGCTCGGAAGCCCTGAAGAAGCAGCACTTCCCCGGCATCGTGAACGGCGACGTCTGGTGGTGCCAGGGCTACTCAGAGCCGGGCGCGGGCTCCGACCTGGCGGGCCTGCAAACCCGGGCCGAGGACAAGGGCGACCACTTCCTGGTGAATGGCAGCAAGATCTGGACGAGCGGCGCCCAGCACGCCGACCGCTGCTACTGCCTGGTGCGGACCGACACGGCCAAGAAGCACGAGGGCATCAGCTTCCTGTTGATCGACATGAAGGCGCCGGGCGTGGAGACGCGGCCGATCCTGCTGATCAACGGCGGGTCGCCCTTCTGCGAAACCTTCTTCACCGATGTGAAGGTGCCGAAGGATCAGTTGTTCGGGCCGCTGAACGGCGGCTGGACGGTGGCCAAGCGGCTGATGCAGTTCGAGCGTGACTCGATCGCGGGGTCGCTGGGCTCGGGGAACATCGGCCAGACAGTCGCCATGCCGACCATCCCGGAGGCCGCCAAGGCCGCGCTGGGCGTCGAAGAGGACGGTCGGCTCGCCGATCCGGACCTGCGCCGTCGGATCACCGAACACCTGATGGAGAACCGCGCCTTCCTGCTGACCATGAAGCGGGCGGCGGACGACGCGCGCGCCTCCAACGGGCCCTCGAACACCGCGGCGATCATGAAGTACGCCGGCGCCAAGATCGCCCACGAGCGCAACGAGCTGATGATCGAGGCCTTCGGGTCGGACGGCCTGGGCTGGGAGGGCGAAGCCTATTCCGAGGCGCAGCTGGCGGCCGTGCGCTCGTGGCTGCGGTCGAAGGCCAACTCCATCGAGGGCGGCACCTCCGAGATCAACCTCAACATCGTCGCCAAGAGGGTGCTTGGTCTTCCCGATCCGAAGTAGTTCCCCGATTCCAGTTCGCTCTGAGTTTCTGATAGACCTCTAAAAATATTGAAAAATAGGGAGAATTTGTCATGGCCGATTTTGGTGGCTCCGACCTCGACGGCTTCCGGGCTGAGGCCCGCGACTGGCTCGACGCCAATTTCCCCAAGTCGCTCGCCAACGCGCCGATGGTGATGATCCCGGGCGCCGAGGGCCTGACCGAGGACGGCAAGCTGTGGAAACAGCGGATGGGCGAGAAGGGCTGGGGCACGCCCACCTGGCCGACCGAATACGGCGGCGGCGGGCTTTCCGGTCCGCAGGCGCGCGTGCTGCAGCAGGAAATGGACCGCGCCGGCGCCTACAACCCGATGATGGGGATGGGCACGTCGATGTTCGGCCCGACCTTGCTGGAATATGGCACCGAGGCGCAGAAGCGGCGGCACATTCCACCGATCGTCAAGGGCGAGCTGCGCTGGTGTCAGGGCTATTCCGAGCCGGGCGCCGGTTCGGACTTGGCAAGCCTGCAGACCAAGTGCGTGGACGCCGGCGACCACTGGAAAATCGACGGCCAGAAGATCTGGACCAGCGGCGCGCAATACGCCGACTGGTGCTTCTGTCTTGTGCGCACCGACACCTCCAAGAAGCATGAGGGCATTTCCTTCGTGCTGATCGACATGCACCAGCCGGGGGTCGAGACCCGGCCGATCAAGTTGATCGCCGGCAATTCGCCGTTCTGCGAGACCTTCTTCACCGACGCGCGGGCCGCCAAGGACGACATGGTCGGGCCGCTGAACGGCGGCTGGACGATCGGCAAGCGCCTCTTGCAGCACGAGCGGTCGGGCCAGGGCGGCAGCCGGATGATGGGCGCCGGTCCCTCGGTCGACGAACTGGCGAAGACCTATGTGGGCGTCGACGACCAGGGGCGGATCTCCGACTCGGATCTGCGGACCCGGATCGCCCGGCACCTGATCGACGCCAGGGCCCACGCACTGACCATCCAGCGAGCGATGAACGAGGCCAAGGGCAACATCAACCCGTCGGCCACCACTTCGGTGATGAAGAACTCCGGCACCTGGATCGGCCAGGAAAAGGCCGAACTGACACTCGAGATCATGGGCAGCCAGGGCCTGGGCTGGGACGGCGAGGACTATTCGCCGGCCGAGCGCGAGGCGGTGCGGACCTGGCTCGGCGGCAAGGCCACGACGATCTTTGGCGGTAGCCAGGAGATCCAGTCGAACATCGTGTCGAAGCGCATCCTGGGCCTGCCCGACACCACCCAGAACGGCTGAACTCGGGGGACCAAGCATGGCGGACTTCGGCGGCGCCGATCTCGATGGGTTCCGGACGGAGGTCCGGGCGTGGCTGGAGGCGAACTTCCCGGCGTCACTCAGGCGTGATCCCGCGGCGGTGAGCGAGGCTGAGGCCAGCGGCGTTAAGCCGACCGGCGACGTGGCTCTTTGGAAGCAGCGGATGGGCGACAAGGGCTGGGGCACGCCGACCTGGCCCAAGGCCCACGGCGGCGGCGGGCTCGACCGGGCGCAGGCTGCGGTGCTGGCGCAGGAGATGGCAGCCATCGGCGCGCCCAACCCGATCGGCGGCATGGGCGTGATCATGTTCGGCCCGACGCTGCTGGAATACGGCAATCCCGAACAGCTGGCCCAACACATCCCGCCGATCGTCAGGGGCGAGCTGCGCTGGTGCCAGGGGTTCTCTGAACCGGGCGCCGGATCCGACCTTGCCTCGCTGCAGACCAAGGCCGTCGACATGGGCGACCACTGGCTGGTAAATGGTTCAAAAATATGGACTTCTGGAGCTCATCTTGCCGATTGGTGCTTCTGTCTGGTGCGCACCGATTCCGCGAAGAAGCATGAGGGCATCAGCTTCCTGCTGATCGACATGAAGAGCCCCGGCGTCGAGGCGCGGCCGATCCTGCTGATCAACGGCACGACGCCGTTCTGCGAGACCTTCTTCACCGACGTCAAGGTGCCCAAGGGTAACCTGATGGGGCCGCTGAACGGCGGCTGGACGATCGCCAAGCGGCTGTTGCAGCACGAGCGGCAGGGGATCAGCGGCGCGGGGCAGCCGACGCCGGGCGGGCAGCCGGGCGCGGTCCCGGGGCCGGAGCTGGCGCAACTGGCGCGGACCTATGTGGGCGTGGATGACGACGGGCGGCTGATCGACAGCGACCTGCGCCGACGGATCACCGAACACCTGATGGAAGCCCGCGCCTTCCGGCTGACCGGCCTGCGGGCGGCGGCCGAGACGCGGTCGAATTCCGGGCCGAGCGCGGTGTCCTCGGTGCTGAAGAACGTCGGGTCGCAGGTGCGCCAGGCGGGCGCGGAACTGGCGATTGAAGTGCTGGGCCACCAGGGCCTGGGCTGGGCCGGCGGGGCGTTCAAGGCCGACGAACTGGGCGCCACCCGGGCCTGGCTGCGCGGCAAGGCCGGAACCATCGCCGGCGGCAGCCAGGAAGTGCAGAACAACATCATCTCCAAGCGCATCCTGGGTTTGCCGGAGGTGACGCAGAAGGGCTAAGGGTACGGTGTAAAGTGATGTCATCCCGGACGGCCGCAGAGCCGATCCGGGACCCAGGGCGACCGCACGGCATAAACCTCCTGGGTCCCGCCTCTCCGCTTCGCTGCGGCCGGGATGATAACAAATTTGAGAGCCACGTTTTATCGGAGCGAATTTGATGGCGGATTTTGGCGGGACGGATCTGGAGGGATTTCGGACGGAGGCGCGCGACTGGATCGCGGCGAACTTTCCGCCTGGGCTGAAGGGCGTCGCCAACCCGATGGCGCGCGAGGAACGCGCGACGCCCAGCGCCGAGCAGGAGACCTGGCGCAAGGCCATGGGCGAGAAGGGCTGGGGCGTACCGACCTGGCCGTCGGCCTATGGCGGCGGCGGGCTGGATCCGGCGCAGGGGCGCATCGTGCAGCAGGAACTGAACCGCGCCGGCGCCTACAACCCGATCGGCGGCATGGGCGTGATGATGTTCGGCCCGACGCTCCTGGAATACGGCACTGAAGACCAGAAGCGCGAGCACATCCCGCCGATCGTCAGGGGCGAGCTGCAATGGTGCCAGGGGTTCTCCGAACCGGGCGCCGGATCGGACCTGGCGTCGCTGCAGACCAAGGCCGTCGACAAGGGCGATCACTTTGAGATCAATGGCCAAAAGATCTGGACCAGCGGGGCGCAGTACGCCGACTGGTGCTTTTGTCTGGTGCGCACCGACACCTCGAAAAAGCACGAGGGGATCAGCTTCGTGCTGTTCACCATGCGCCAGCCCGGCGTCGAGGTGCGGCCGATCCCGCTGATCGCCGGGTCCTCGCCGTTCTGCGAGACCTTCTTCACCGACGCGCGGGCCGAGAAGAAGGACCTGGTCGGACCGCTGAATGGCGGCTGGACCATCGCCAAGCGGCTGTTGCAGCACGAACGCTCGGGCCTCACCGGCGCCGGCGGCGGGCTGGGCTTGGGCGGCAAGCCGATCGAGCAGCTGGCCAAGGACTATGTGGGCCTCGACGACAAGGGCCGCATCGCCGACGCGGATCTCAGAACCCGGCTGGTCACCAACGCCATCAACATGCGCGCCTTCCAGCAGACGGCGATCCGCGCGATGCTGGAGGCCAAGGGCAACGCCGGCCCCTCCAACGCCACCTCGATCATGAAGAACGCCGGCACCCAGCTGATCCAGGAGCGGCACGAGATGGCGCTGGAGATCATGGGCCACCAGGGCCTGGGCTGGGAGGGCGACAGCTTCTCGGCCGAGGAGCTGGGGGCGGTGCGCGGCTGGCTGTTCGGCAAGGCCTTCACGATCTTCGGCGGCTCGCAGGAGGTGCAGTCGAACATCGTCTCCAAGCGCATCCTGGGCCTGCCCGACCTGACCCCGAACCATTGAGCACGTGAGTCCCGACCTCATTCCCTTCACTGTCATCCCGGACGGCCGCAGAGCCGATCCGGGACCCAGGGTAACCGCACTTCAGCACCCCCTGGGTCCCGGCTCTCCGCTTCGCTGCGGCCGGGATGACAGAGATGGGTGAGCGGATAACCCATTAAATCAACGCAGAACATCACGAGGAAACACCAAGATGGCCGTACTGAGCGAAGAACAGAGCATGCTGCGCGACGCCGCCAAGAGCTGGGTGCAGGAGAAGTCGCCGGTCACGGCGTTCCGCAAGATGCGCGATTCCGGCGCCGAGCTGGGCTATGACGCCGCGGCCTGGAACGAGATGGCCGAGATGGGCTGGGCCGGGGTGATCATCCCTGAGGAATATGGCGGCTCCAACTTCGGCTATCTGAGCCTGGGCCTGGTGCTGGAGGAGCTGGGGCGGACGCTGACCGCCTCGCCGCTGCTGGCCTCGGGCCTGGCGTCGGCCAGCGCGCTGATCCTCGGCGGATCGGAGGCGCAGAAGTCGCAGTGGCTGCCGAAGATCGCCGAGGGGACCGTGGTCGCCGCCCTGGCCGTCGACGAGGGCCCGCACCACGCCCCCGACAAGGTCGCCACCACCTATGCGGACGGCAAGCTGACCGGCAAGAAGACCTTCGTGCTGGAGGGCATGGCGGCCGGGATCATCATCGTTTCCGGTAAGGGTCCCGACGGGATTGGCCTCTATCTGGTCAAGGCCGACGGCCCCGGCGTCACCCGCACCCGCCTGGCCCTGGCCGACAGCCGCGGCGCCGCCAACATCGAGTTCAAGGACGCCCCCGCCGAGCCGCTGAGCGGCGGCGCGGCCCTGCTGGAAAAGGTGCTCGACCGCGCCCGCGCCGGCGTGGCGGCCGAGATGCTGGGTTCAGCGGTCCAGGCGTTCGAGACCACGCTCGACTAACTGAAGGTGCGCGTGCAGTTCGGCCAGGTGATCGGCAGCTTTCAGGCGCTGCAGCACCGCGCGGCCAAGATGTTCACCGACCTGGAACTGTCGCGCTCGGCCGTCGAGGCCGCGCTGGCCGCCATCGACGCCGACAGCCCCGATGTGCCGGAGCTGGTGTCGTTGGCCAAGGCCAAGATGGGCGACACCTTCCACCTGGTCTCCAACGAAATGGTCCAGATGCACGGCGGCATCGGCATGACCGACGCCCACGACGCGGGGTTCTATCTGAAGCGCGCGCGCGCGGCCGAGGCGGCCTTCGGCAACCAGGCGTTCCACCGGGACCGCTACGCGCGGATCCAGGGGTACTAGGACGCTGAGCTTCCGAGCCGCGCGGGAGCGCGGCTCGGGTGGGTGTGAGATTTGGGGAAGCCCCGCTGGCGGTGACGTCGGCGGGGCTTCTTGTTTGCGGACTCCCAGAAGGCCTTGCGTAACGACGCCTTGATGAGACTATCGGGCAAACGCATTCGGCTGGTGGTCGCCTCAGGGATTTAGACAGATGGCCAATTACGAAGGCGCCACCGAGAAGCGGAACTCATGTTCCTCGCCGCTGAACGTAACCACGACCCTCAGAGTCGCCTCCTCACCCTTGGCGAACTTGGGCTTGTCGACGATCACGTTGCCGCCGAAGGCGTTGCCCGGCTCGATGGTCGTCGTGCGCAGGACGCTACTCCCCAGACTGCCTAAGGTCGCGTCCAAGGTCGCGCCGATCTGATTGATGCTGCGACTTGTCTGGGCCTGATTAAGCGAGTTCGCGAGCGCCGCATTCGCCGGATTGTAAATAGTCGAGGTCGAAGCGTAGTTGGCATAGCCCAGGTTTCCGGAGGCCGAGCCGTAGGTGTTGACGGTCGTGGGCTGGGATGCGGCATAGGCATTGGCAGCGCCGGAGAGGGCCACCGCGACGGCCGCCCAGGTCGCAGCTGTCTTCGCCTCCTTCACGAGTTGGTCATACGTAAATACCCTCAGAGACGTCCCGTTGGCGGTGAAGACCCGGACGTTTTCAGCGCCAAGATTTGCGCCAGCGTGACCGTCATTGAAAGCCACAACGCCTAGACTCAATCGCCCTTCGAAGGCTGTGGAGGTTGGCATTACGCGGACGGCCCCAAGCTCCTTCTTGGACATGACAACCGCCGAGCCGTGGTCATAAGTGACTTGCTGCGTGCCGGCAGCGAGCGGGGCCAAAGCGTAGGTGCTGGCGCAACCGCCAAGACACAGCGCGGCGGCGGAAACAGCGAAAATTTTGTGCACTTCTAAGTCCCCCGACCCATTTGTGAGATTACGTAGCGGCCTCTCGTCTGGAGATTGCAAGGGATGAGGCGACGCGGCTGAGGAATTCTGGAACGTTTCTTGGGCGACACTAGGCGCCGCGCGCGGCAGTCGTGGGCCTGAGTGGGCCGGGGGCGGTTCGGGCGCCAGGCGCCCGGGAACTCCCCGTCAGGGCTTCACCAGCATCTTTCCGGTGTTGCCGCCTTCGAAGAGTTTGCGCAGCGCGGCCGGGAACGCGTCGATACCGTGCTCGACCTGCTCGGGCATCTTCAGCCTGCCCTCGATCAGCCACTGGACGAGCTGGGCATGGGCTTCGCCATAGTGCTGGGCGAAGTGCATCACGGTGAAGCCTTCCATCCGCGCATAGCGTTCGGCCAGGCGCAGGTAGAGGCTTGGGCCGCGAACATGCTGGTGATCGTTGTATTGTGAAATGGCGCCGCAGATCACCACCCGGCCACGTTCCCGGATGTTGTCCAGCGCGATGTCCAGCAACTCGCCGCCCACATTGTCGAAGAAGACGTCGATGCCGTCGGGCGCCAGCGCCTTCAGCCGGGCGGCGACATCCTCGTTCTTGTAGTCGATCCCCGCGTCGAGGCCCAAGGTCCCGGTGAGGAACGCGACCTTGTCGGGACCGCCGGCCAGGCCGATCACCCGGGCGCCGAGATTCTTCGCGACCTGGGCGGCGATGCACCCGACCGCGCCCGCCGCCGCCGACACCAGCACCGTCTCGCCAGCCTTGACGTCGCCGACGTAGCGGATGCCGACATAGGCGGTGACGCCCGTGGTCAGTCCCAATGCGCCGAGATAGGTCGAGAGCGGCAAGGCGTCATCGATCTTCTGCATCATCGCCGCGGGCATGGTGGCATAGGTCTGGGCCATCAGCGGGCCGGACACCGCATCGCCCACGGCGAAGCCCGGCGCATTGCTCTCGATCACCCGCCCCACGCCCAGCGCGACGACCGCGCCGCCGACCGGCACCTGGCGGTGCAGCCCCTCGACGGCATTGAGGCTGGTGCGGATGAAGGCGTCGATGGACAACGTGTCCGCCTTGATCAGCAGCTCGCCCTCGTCCGGCGCCCGCGCCGGCTCCTCCTCGATGCGGAAGTGCTCAGGCCCGACCATGCCGGTGACATACCGGGTCAGCACGACCTTGCGGTTGATCGGACGGTTGGTGGCGGCGGTCATTCGAAGGTCCCTCTCGTGGTCTGTCGGGGGGGTTGCGGTGACATGGTTTGAAGCGGGTGCGGCCCTGAATCCGGCGGCTTGGGCAAATCGCGGCGGCGGCGCTGCGATCGGCTTTCGGGGATCGCCCTATCGACGGGTCCGATAGTCCCCGAACGCGCCGTCACGGGCGTCGAGGGCTTTGGACACCCCCTCGCGGAAGCGGGCGAAGGTTTCGCGTGAACTCTCCGTCGTCAGCGCCAGGGCCTGGATCTCCGTACCGGCGCGGATGGCGGCGCGCAGGCCCATGATCTCCATGGCGCGGTGGACCGATCGCTTGTTCATCTGCTGCACATCGGTGGGGATCTTGGCGACCCGTTCGGCCATGGCCAGCACCTCGGCTTCCAGCCGCTCTGCCGGGAAGGCGCGGTTGGCGAAGCCGACGCGGACCGCCTCGATCCCGTCGATGGCGTCGCCGGTCAGCATCATCTCCATGGCCGGGCGCAGGCCGCAGAGCCAGGGGTGGAACTGGTTGTCGGGCGGGCTCATCATCCGCACCGGCGGGTAGCCGATCTTGGCGTCCTCGGCGACGTAGACCAGGTCGCAGGCGGTGGCCAGTTCCGAGCCGCCCGCCAGGCACCAGCCGTGCACCTGGGCGATCACCGGCTTGGCCAGGTCCCAGACCCGAAAGCAGCCCTCCACCACGTGGCGCGCCCAGTTGCCGGCCCCGCCGGCGGTGTGAAAGGGATAGGGCGGACCCGCGCCGCCGCCGAGGTCGTAGCCCGCCGAGAAACAGTCGCCCGCGCCGCGCAGGATGGTGACGCGGACCTCGCGGTCGCGGTCGGCCGCCTCCAGCGCGGAGAAGACGCGCGTCCGGAGCTCGTTGGACAGCGCGTTGCGTTTCTCAGGCCGGTTAAGCGTCAGACGGCGCACATGGGGTGCGGGCTCGTCGATCAGGAGGGTCTCGGCGGCTTGGCTCATGGTCGGTCAGCTCCCGGTCGGGGACATGGCCCGCACGATGGAGGCGGCGATCACCTCGCGGGTCGGGTTTCAACGCCGGGTGAGGCCGCCATCCACCCGCAGGTTCAGGTCCGTCATGACGCATTCGTCCGCCGCGAACCAGACCGCGTTTCCGCCAGTTGCAAACCGGGACGCATCGGCTATGGCGGCGTGGCCAAGCGACGTCGATTGGCGGCCCTTGCACATCGGGCAGAGACCACCGCCATTCGCTGAGTCCGAAAGAAAAATCAGAGCTGATTGTAAAAGTCATGGTCGGCGGACTATGGTTGGGGCCGCCGGCGCCTTGGGTCCGCCCAGGGCGGCGCGGCTGGCGGCGCTTCGGGGAGCGGGAACCATGGCAGGTGTCGACGGACCTCTTTCCACCAAGGTCGTCCTGATCTCCGGCGGCGCCAGCGGTATCGGTTATGCGACCGCCCGCCTGTTTGTCGAGCAGGGCGCCAGGGTCGCCCTCGGCGACGTGCAGGGCGCCAAGGGCGCGGCCGCAGCGGAAACGTTGGGCGAGCGGGCGATGTTCGTCGACCTTGACGTCACCCAGGAGGCCCCGTGGCGGGACGCCGTGAAGGCGGTCCAGGCGCGTTTCGGGGCGCTGACCACCGTGGTCAATTCCGCGGGCGTGTCGATCCCGGCCAACATCGAGCAGGAGTCGCTCGAAGGGTTCAGGCGCACCCTGGCGATCAATCTCGAAGGCGTCTTCCTCGGGTGCAAGATGGGCGTCGAGGCGCTCAAGGGGGGGACCGGCGGCGCGATTGTCAATCTCGCCTCCACGCTCGGCGTCCAGGCCGGCGCCATCTTCCCGGCCTACTCGGCCTCGAAGGGCGGGGTTCGGATGCTGACGCGGGCGGTGGCCCTGCATTGCGCGGAACAGGGATATGATATTCGCGTCAACGCCGTGCTGCCGGGCGCGATTCACACCGAGATGGTCGAAGGCTACATCGCGGCCGGCGAGGCTGGCGGCGCCACCCGGGAGAGTGTGATCGGCGGGTTTGCCCAGGCCCACCCGATGAAGCGCCTGGGTCGACCGTTCGAGCCGGCGGCGGCGATCGTCTTCCTGGCCTCGGACGCGGCAAGTTTCATCACCGGCGCCGACCTGGCGGTCGATGGCGGGCTTCTGGCATGAGCCCGCGCGGTTGAGCCCGAATTCAAGGAGTGACGACCATGGCCGATGACCAAGCCCAGATGGCCGCTCTCGCGAGCCGGCCGCTGGCGGAGTTCAACCTCTTTGACCCCGAACTCCTGCAGGATCCCCACGCCTACTATCGACGCCTGCGCCAGGAGGCGCCGGTGTTTCGGGACCCCAAGACCGGCATTGTCAGCGTCGCCACCTACGACCTGATCCTGGAGGTCAACCGCCAACCCCTGGTGTTTTCCAACAATTTCGGCGGGCAGATGCGGGGTGCCGCCGGCGAGCAGGACCAGGAGGAGATGGCGATCATGAGCGAGGGGATCGTCGTGGCCAACACCATGCTCACGGCCGACCCTCCCGTGCACACGCGCTTCCGCAAGCTGGCGATGAAAGCCTTCACGCACAAGCGCGTCGAGGCGATGGGCGCCTATGTCGCGCGGGTGGCCAATGAACTGATCGACGGGTTCATCGCGGACGGCCACTGCGAGTTCAAGTCTGCCTTCGCCAACCATCTGCCGATGATCGTGATCGCCGACTCGCTGGGCGCGCCGCGGGCCGACATGGATCGGTTCCACCGCTGGAGTGACGCCTTCGTGGTGCAGCTTGGCGGCGTCTCCGACCGCGAGACGCGCCTGGAAGCCGCGCGTCGCATCAACGAGTTCCAGCGCTATTTCATCGAGATCATCGAGCAGAAGCGGGCAAATCCCACCGAGGATGTGATCTCCGATCTGGTGCACGCAACGCTGGCCGAGGAAGGCGATCCGCGCACCATGGACTATTCAGAGCTGCTCTCGATCATCCAGCAGCTCCTGGTGGCCGGCAACGAGACGACGGCCCATACCCTGACGACCGGCCTCTACTATCTGCTCTGCGATCCGCAGCTGATGGCCCGCGTCCTGGCTGACCGGTCGCTGGTTCCGGACTTTGTCGAGGAAACCCTGCGCCTGCTGTCGCCCACCAACAACATGTGGCGCATCGCTACCCGGGACGCCGAAATCGGTGGCTTTCCGATCAAGGCGGGCGAGATGATCCTGGTACGCTATGGCTCGGGCAATCGAGACGAAACGCGCTTCCCCGAGGCTGATTCCTTCGACCCGTCGCGGCCGGACGCCCGCGGACACCTGGCGTTTGGCGCCGGGATTCACACCTGTATCGGCGCCCAGCTGGCGCGCAAGGAGATGGTCACGGCCTTTGGCGTTATCCTCGACCGGTTGCACAACCCGCGCATCGAGGCCGGTCGCAACCTGTTCCGATATAGTCCCAACATCCTGCTGCGGGGCGTTCTCGAACTGCACATCGAATTCGACCGCCGGCCGGCCGAGGGGTGACGATGGATATCTCATTCAGCGCCGATGACCTGGCCTTCCGCGACGAAGTGCGCGCCTTCCTCGACGCGGAGTTCACCCCGGACCTTCGCGAAGCCGCGCGGCGGCAGTCGGGTGTCTTCGCCGAAGCGTCGCTGGGTCGCGCCTGGCACCAGGTGCTGTTCAAGAAGGGCTGGATCGCGCCCGCCTGGCCAAAGGCCTACGGCGGCACGGGCTGGTCGATCGTGCGCAAATATATCTACGACAGCGAGTGCGCCGAGGCCGGAACCCCTACCCTGCCGGCCATGGGGCTGCAGATGTGCGGCCCGGTGCTGATCGGCTATGGAACCGACGCCCAGAAGGCGCGGTTCCTACCCCGGATCCTGTCGGGCGAACACTATTGGTGCCAGGGATATTCGGAGCCAGGAGCGGGCTCGGACCTTGCCGCGCTGCAATGCCGGGCCGTGCGCGACGGCGACGACTATGTGATTGACGGAACGAAAATCTGGACCACGCACGCGCAGAACGCCAACTGGATGTTCCTGCTGGTCCGCACCCGGACCGAGGGCAAGCGTCAGGCCGGAATCACCTTCCTGCTGGTCGATATGAAGACCCCTGGCATCGTCGTGCGCCCGATCATCTCGATTTCCGGCGAACACGAAGTCAATCAGGTGTTCTTCGAGAACGTCCGGGTGCCGGTGGAAAACCGGGTGGGGCCGGAGGACGAGGGCTGGACGGTCGCCAAGTACCTGCTGGAGTTCGAACGCGGCGGCTCCTATGCCGCGCGGCTGAGAAGCGGCCTGGCGCGGATCCGAAAAATGGCCGCCGACACGCCGCTCGGCGACGCAAGCCTGCTCGAATGCCCGGCGTTTCGGCGAAAGCTCGCTGAGCTGGAGATCCAGGTCACCGCGGTGGATTTTTCCGAGCGGCGGGTGATCTCCAGCCTTGGCGTTGGCAGCAATGTCGGCGACGCCACGGCCTCGATGCTGAAGGTGTGCGGCAGCGAAACCTCGCAGAAGGTTACCGAACTGGCGCTCGAGATCCTGGGTGTCTATGCCGCGCCGTTTCAGAGCGGCGCCGCGCCGAAGGACGGGGCGGCAGGGCCGGTCGGCCCATCGTTCGCCGTCGCGCCCACGGCCCAGTACCTCAACGCCCGCGCCTCGACGATCTTCGGCGGCTCAAGCGAGGTGCAGAGGAACATCCTCTCGCGGGCGGTCCTGGGTCTCTAAGATGAACCGCGGCAGCGTTGAACACAGCCTCGAGCCGCGCCCCGTGCGACGATCGCGCATGCCCCCGGAGTTCCACAGATGTCCCTAGCCGCGGCCGAGAAGGCCAGGACCCATCCGGATGATCTGGCGCTGGCGGACGAGCGCCAGGTGATCTCCTGGACCCAGCTGGACGCCATCCTCAACCGGGCGACCAACGCCCTGCTTGCCCGCGGGCTGGCGCCCGGCCAGCGGATCGGCGTGTTCGCCAACAACAGCGCCGAGACCGTGCTCGCCTACCTCAGCGGCCTGCATGCCGGGATCTCGTCGATCCCGATCAACTTCCATCTGACTGCCGAGGAGGTGG
The DNA here is from genome assembly GCF_031360265.1 of Phenylobacterium sp. Classification (GTDB taxonomy): domain Bacteria; phylum Pseudomonadota; class Alphaproteobacteria; order Caulobacterales; family Caulobacteraceae; genus Phenylobacterium. Next base: position 927 of record NZ_JANMBF010000159.1, on the reverse strand, counting down.
CCTATATTCTCAAGGACGGGTCTGTTGGCCTGCTCTTCGTGGGGCCCGAGACCGCCGCCGTTGGCGTACAGGCCGCCGCCCTGGCCGGACTCGATCAGGTGGTCGGTTGGCGCGGCGCGACGGACCGGGTCATCGCCTGGGACCGCTGGCTGGCGGCGGCGTCTGCGGCCGCGCCGCCGACGGACCGGCCCCCGCAACCCTTCCTGCACTACACCTCCGGCACCACGGGCAAGCCGAAGGGCGCGGAAACGCCGCCCAACATGTTTCCCCGCTCGGCCACGGTTGCGGATTTCTTCGACGCCCTTCGGGAGCAGGCCGCCGTCGCCAGCCCGGGGCCGGGCCTGGCGGTCGGGCCGCTCTATCACACCGGTCCCCTGGGCTCGGTCCGGCAACTGGGCGGCGGCAAGCCCCTGGTAGTGATGGGCCGCTTCGATCCCGAGCAGGTGATCGCGACCATCGAGCGCCACAAGATCAGCAGCACGCTGATGGTGCCGACACATTTCCAGCGCCTTCTGGCGCTGCCGCCCGAGGTCCGCGCCCGGTACGACGTCTCGAGCCTGCTCGCCGTGTTTCACACCGGCGCGGCCTGCCCAATGGAGGCCAAGCGCGCGATCATCGCGTGGTTCGGGCCGGTGCTGGTGGAGGCCTACGGGGGCACGGAATCGGGCACCACCAACATGATCACCTCGGAGGAATGGCTTCGAAAGCCCGGCTCGGTGGGCAAGACCCTGGCGCCCTTCGAGCTGATGGTGATCGGAGAGTCGGGGCAGACGCTGGGCGCCAACGCGATCGGCCAACTCTACTTCAAAGACACGACGGGACGCGGCATCATCTACCACAATGACGCCGAGAAGACTGCGGCCGCGCACATCGCGCCGGGCGTCTTCACGCTGGGCGAGATGGGCTACGCCGATGACGAAGGCTATG
>NZ_JANMBF010000148.1:0-2781 GCF_031360265.1 Phenylobacterium sp. | reverse complement strand
GCCGCCGGGCGTACGCTGCCCGATGGAACTGTCGACCTATTTCCGCATCAACGCCGAGAATTCCGGCCAGTTCGAACGCACCCTGATCATCGCCGACAAGGGCAGTTATGTCTCGTACCTGGAGGGTTGCACAGCGCCCATGCGCGACGAGAACCAGTTGCACGCCGCCGTGGTCGAGCTGGTGACGATGGACGACGCCGAGATCAAATATTCCACCGTCCAGAACTGGTATCCGGGCGATCCGGTGACCGGCAAGGGCGGCATCTACAACTTCGTCACCAAGCGCGCCGACTGCCGTGGCGACCGCTCCAAGGTCTCCTGGACCCAGGTCGAGACCGGCTCGGCGATCACCTGGAAATACCCGTCCTGCATTCTTCGCGGCGACGGCTCGTCGGGCGAATTCTACTCGATCGCCATCACCAACGGTCGCCAGCAGGCCGACACCGGAACCAAGATGATCCACCTGGGCCGCGACACCCGCTCGCGGATCATTTCCAAGGGCATCAGCGCCGGCCGGTCGTCCAACACCTATCGCGGCCTGGTCTCCGCCCACCCCAAGGCCACGGGCGCGCGCAATTTCACCCAGTGCGACAGCCTGCTGATCGGCAAGCACTGCGCCGCCCACACCGTGCCCTACATCGAAGCCCGCAACGGCCATTCGAAGTTCGAGCACGAGGCGACGACGACCCGGCTGTCGGAGGACCAGCTGTTCTATGTGATGCAGCGCGGGCTCAGCCAGGAGGAGGCCGTCCAGCTGCTAGTCAACGGCTTCGTCAAGGACGTGCTGCAGGAGCTGCCCATGGAGTTCGCGGTGGAGGCCCAGAAGCTGGTGGCGATCTCTCTCGAAGGGAGCGTCGGATGACGGCCAGGTCCAACAAGGCCGGCGAGTTCGTGCCGATGTCACTGAAGGCGGCGTTCGAAATCGAGCACGCCAAGCGCCAGGCCGAGATCCGCCGCCGCGAGGAGGCCGAGCGCCGCCAGCAGGAGGAAGACTTGAGCCGCGCCGAGGAGCTCTATGACGCCATCGTCGGCGACCCGGAGTTTCTGGCCGCGCACCGGCTGACCGTCGACTGGCGCCGCTATCGGGTGTCGCTGGAAAGTCCGGACTTCCGCATCTCCGCCTATTTCGAAGCTGGCCGCGCCAGCATCACCTCGGGCGACAAGCGCGCCGCCCTTCCGGGCTCGCCGACGCCGCGCAAGCAGGAAACCGTGGAGACCGTCGCCGAGGCGCTGAGCGTCATGGCCCTATTCCTCGTGGACGAGACCCGTTGATGCTCAAGGTTGAAAACCTGCACGCCGCCGTCGATGGCAAGGCGATCCTCAAGGGCCTGTCGCTGGAGATTCCCGCCGGCGAAGTCCACGCCGTCATGGGGCCGAACGGCGCCGGCAAGTCGACGCTCTCCTATGTGCTCACCGGCCGCTCCGGCTATGAAGTGACCGGCGGGACTGCGACGCTCGACGGCGAGGACTTGCTGGCCCTGGCGCCCGATGCGCGGGCCGCGCGGGGCCTGTTCCTGTCGTTCCAGTATCCGCTGGAAATTCCGGGGGTCCCGGCGCTGACCTTCATCCGCACCGCGCTCAACGCCCAGCATCGCGCGCGCGGCGAAGCCGAGGTGTCCGCGCCGGCCTTCCTGAAGCTCGCCCGGGAAAAGGCCGCCGCGCTGAAGATCGACTTCGACATGCTCAAGCGCGCGCTCAACGTCGGCTTCTCAGGTGGTGAGAAGAAGCGGATGGAAATCTTTCAAATGGCAATGCTTTCGCCGCGCTTCCTCATTCTTGACGAGACTGACAGCGGCCTGGACATCGACGCGCTGCGGATCGTCTCCGACGGGGTCAACGCCCTGCGCTCGCCCGACCGCGCCATGCTGGTGATCACCCACTACCAGCGCCTGCTAGACTACATCAAACCCGACCGGGTCCATGTGCTGGCCGGCGGCCGGATCGTCGCCTCCGGCGGCCCCGAACTTGCCCACGACCTCGAACGTGACGGCTACGAACGCTACGAGGCCGCCGCTTGAGCCTCGCTGCCGCCCTTCGCGACCGCGACGTCGCCGAGCTGCCGTCCCGTCGCGACGAGGACTGGCGCTGGACGGACCTGCGCGCCCTGATCCGCGTCCTGCCGGAGCCGTCCGAAACCGCGAAGGCCGCCGGCGTCGGGCCGTTCGATTCCCTGACGGCGGATGTGCGCCAGGTGGTCAATGGCAGGGGCGCGGCGAAGATCGTCGTCGCCGACGGGCAGTCGGCCATCATCGCCCTGCGCTTTGTCTCGCATGGCGCCGGCTCCCATGTGGCGACCGCCGAGATCACGGTCGGAGCCGACAGTCGGCTGGTTCTGCTGGAAAGCTACGAGAGCGATGGCGGTTCGGTCAGCCAGACCTCTCTGACCATCACTCTGGCGCCCGGCGCGACGGTCGAGCGCATCATCCTCGCGCGGGACGACGCCGAGGCGGTGTCGGTCAGCCAGGCCGACGTTCGCCTGTCCCCCACGGCGACCTTCGCCCAGACGGTCGTCACCTCCGGCGCCCGGCGCCAGCGGATCGAAACCTGCGTCGCCCACCCCGGCGGCGGCGCGGTGCTGCGCCTCGATGGCGTCTACCTGCTGGCCGACAAAGCTCACGCCGACCAGACCTGCGTCGTCACCCACGGCGGGACCGATGGCGTCACCGACCAACTCACCAAGGGCGTGGTCCGCGACCAGGCGCGCGGGGTCTTCCAGGGCCGGATCGTGGTGCGGGCCGGCGCCGACCGCACCGACGCGCGGAGGGGCCACCACGCGCGAAT
>NZ_JANMBF010000132.1:0-4379 GCF_031360265.1 Phenylobacterium sp. | reverse complement strand
CTTCACTTGCGCGCGGGTCAGGCGTAAGCGGGCGGCCATGAGCGCATATCTGTTCGATCCGCCCGCCGTCGTCGCCGTGCCCATCGACGGCCAGGCCGCGACCTTCCCGGTTCGCCGCATCCTCTGCGTCGGGCGCAACTATGCCGCCCACCGGCGCGAGATGGGCGGCGACGACCGCGATCCGCCGTTCTTCTTCGCCAAGCCCGCCGACGCCATCGTCGCGCCCGGCAGCGATGTCGCCTATCCACCCCGCACGGCGAACCTGCACCATGAGATCGAATTGGTGGTGGCCCTGAAGGCGGGTGGCAAGGACATCGCCGTCGCCGGGGCGCTGGATCTGGTGTTCGGCTATGCGGTGGGCGTCGACATGACCCGGCGCGACCTGCAGAACGCCGCCAAAGACAAGGGCCAGCCGTGGGAGGCCGCCAAGGGCTTCGACGCCTCCGCCCCGATCTCGGCCATCCGGCCCTGGACCGGGCCCGCGCCGCAGGGCCGGATCGCGCTGTCCGTCAACGGCCAGCCGCGCCAGGACGCGAGCGTCGCCGACATGATCTGGAGCGTGGCCGAGATCGTCTGCGAGGCGTCGAAGCTGTGGACCCTGGCGCCCGGCGACCTGATCTACACCGGCACGCCGGAGGGCGTCGGCCCCCTGGTCCGCGGCGATGTGGTCGCGGGCGAGGTCGAGGGCGTCGGCCAGCTCAGCTTCACGGTGGTCTGATGGGCTATGTGCTGCACAGCGCCTGGCGCGCCGGGGCGCCCTATCGCACGCGGATCGGCCTGGCGCTTAAGGGCGTGGACTATGCGACCGTCCCCGTCGACCTGATCAAGGGCGAGCAGCGCGAGCCCGCCTATCGGGCGCTCAATCCGCAAGGGCTGACCCCGGCGCTGGAGATCGGCGGCGGCGAGATCCTCACCCAGAGCCTGGCGATCCTGGAATGGCTGGAGGAAACGATCCCCGGGCCGGCCTTGCTGCCCACGAGCCCGCTCGACCGCGCACGGGTCCGCGCCATGGCGCTGATCATCGCCTGCGACATCCACCCGCTGAACAACACCCGCATCGGCCGCAAGCTGAGCAGGATGGGTATCGACCAGGCCGGCATCCTCAAGTGGACGCAAGGTTGGATCGCCGACGGCTTCGACGCGCTGGAGCCGATGGTCGCGCGGCATGGCCGGGGCTTCGCGTTCGGCGAGACCCCCACGATCGCCGACTGCTGCCTGATCCCGCAGGTGTATTCGGCCAACCGCTACGAGGTCGACCTGACGCCCTGGCCGGCGATCCGCGCGGTCAATGCGCGCGCGCTGGCCCATCCGGCGTTTCAGGCGGCCCATCCCAACCAACAACCCGACGCGGTGGCGACCTAAGAGGGGGATGTCCTGATGCTTGACGATCTGAAGGCCAACAACCGGGCGTGGGCGCGGCGCAAGGTCGCCGGCGACCCCGGCTTCTTCAAGCGGCTGGAGGACCAGCAGGCGCCGGAATATCTGTGGATCGGCTGTTCCGACAGCCGGGTGCCGGCCAACGAGATCGTCGACCTGGACCCCGGCGAGCTGTTCGTCCACCGCAATGTCGCCAACCTGGCCCCGCCCCAGGACGCCAACTATCTGAGCGTGCTGCAGTTCGCCATCGACGTGATCAAGGTCAAGCATGTGATGGTGGTCGGCCACTATGGCTGCGGCGGCATCGCCGCGGCGATCGACGGCCAGCGCCGCGGCCTGGTGGATCACTGGCTGCATCCGATCCGCGAGGTGCATCACGAGCACCGCCACGAGCTCGACGCGATCCCGCAGGACCGCGCCCGCCTGGACCGGCTGTGCGAGCTGAACGTGATCCGCCAGGTCCGCAATGTGGCGTCCGACCTGTTCGTTCAGGACGCCTGGGCGCGCGGCCAGCCGGTCTGCGTCCACGGCTGGGTCTATTCGCTGGGCGACGGCCTGGTGAACGACCTCAACGTGACCATTGGCGGCCCTGACGACCTGGCCGCGCTGGACTGAGGCCGGCCGGCGCGGGCGCCGTTTCCCGGCAGTCGTGCTGAATCAAGGTTTACCACCCTTGGCGCCGCTTTCCTTTACGCTGATCGCCCAGACTGGACGCCTAGCTATCGGAATCGGGTGTCCAGATGCGGATCGATCCTCAGCAGCCTGACCTGACCTCCCCGCCGCGCGCGGGCCGGACCTGCGCGGGCTTTCTCCGGCGCTTCGCGGGCGACCGGCTCGGGGTCAGCGCCGTGGCGTTCGCCATCTCCTTCGCGGTGCTGGCGCCGATGACCCTGGGCATCTTCGATGTCTACACCGCCACAGAACAGCGGGGGAAGCTGCAGGACGCGCTGGATGCGGCGACCCTCTATGCCGCGCGGTCCCCGGCGATGACCACCGCCGACATCGACGTCGCCGGCGAAAAGGCGCTGGCGGCCAACCTGCAGATGATCCACGGGGCGAGCCTGCGATCCTCGGACTTCGCCCTGGTCGGGACCAAGGTGGTCGCCTCCGCCGCGGTGGACCTGCCGGCCTTCGCGCCCGCCGAGTTCACGCACCGGCCGGTGACGGTGAATTCCGAGGTCACCCGCGCGGGGAACAACCTGGAAGTCGCCCTGGTGCTCGACAACACCGGCTCAATGATGGGCGCCCCGATGACGTCGCTTCAGTCGGCCGCCAACCAGCTGATCGACCTGGTCGTCTCGACGACCCAGGCGCCCTACTATTCGAAGATGGCCATCGTGCCCTACTCGAACGCGGTGAACGTGGGGGCCTATGTCAATAGCGTGCGCGGCGCGGCCGCGGCCGGCACGGGAAGCAACGTCACCGGCTATAGCAAGATAAGGTTCACCAGCGCGTCCGGTTCGACCAACACCTTCAATGTAAGCAACTGCGTCAGCGAGCGGACCGGCGGCGAAGCGTTCACGGACGCGTCCTATGCGGTTTCGAAGGTCGGCTGGGTCTATCCGGCGAGCTCGGGGGCCAACCCCTGCATCGGCGCCGCGATCCAACCGCTCACCAGCAACAAGACGACGCTGCACAGCCTGGTCGGCGCTTTGACAGCCGGCGGCTCCACCGCGGGGCATATTGGCGTCGAATGGGGCTGGTACATGGTCTCACCGAACTGGGGCGGCCTCTTCCCAGCCAGCAGCCAACCCGCCGCCTACGGCACGGAGAAGCTGTTGAAGGTGGTGATCCTGATGACCGACGGCGCCTTCAACACCGCCTACTGCAAGGGCGTGATCTCCAAGCCAAGCTCAGCGACCGATGGGAGCAGCGGCTCGTCGTCCGATCATTCCAGTTGCGCGTCGCCCAACGGTGACTCCTTCACCCAGGCGCAGGCGCTCTGCACCGCGATGAAAGCCGCGCCGACGAACGTCATCATCTACACCATCGGCTTCCTGCATCAGGGCCCCGACCCTCAAGCTGAAGCGATCCTGAGAAACTGCGCCACCGATGCCCAGCACGTCTATTTCCCATCGACCGGCGCGGCGCTGCAGGTCGCCTTCCAGCAAATCGGCGCTGACCTCAACCGGTTGCGGATATCTCACTAAGGCCCTTCCCGCTCAGGTTGGCTCAAACTGAGTGGAGGAGAAGGGCTCCAGATATAGCGACGACCCTGTTTTATCCCGGCTGACTTGAGTCAAGTCGGCGGGGACAGGGTCTAGGCCAGCTTGATCTCGCGCAGGCGTTCCTGGAGGAAGGCGTCGGCGGTGATCGGGGTCGGATAGCGGTCCGGGTGGTCGGCGTCGACGCACCCCGGCAAAGTCCTGATCTCGTAGTCCGAATTGAAGTGCAGGAAGAACGGCGTGGAATAGCGGGCAAAGCCGCGCCGCGCCGGCGCCGGGTTGACCACCCGGTGCGTGGTCGACGGCAGGGCGTGGTTGGTCAGCCGCTGCAGCATGTCGCCGATGTTGCAGACCAGGGCTCCTGGCGGCGGGTTGATGGCGATCCAGCGGCCGTCGTGGTCCTTGACCTCCAGCCCGGCCTCCTCGGCCCCGAGCAGGAGGGTGATGACATTGATGTCCTCGTGCGCCGCGGCGCGGATGTGCGGTCCATCAACGGATACGGGCGGGTAGTGCAGCAGGCGCAGGATCGAGTTGCCGACATCGACGGTGGGCGCGAAGAACCCGCGGTCGAGGTTCAGATAGGCGGCGATGGCCTCCAGCACCTTGCCGCCCATGGCGTCGAGGGCGCCATACAGCCAGCCGACCTGGGCGTGGAAGTCCGGCAGCTCGGCGTCGGGCCAGACATTGTCGGGCATGTGGTCGCGGAACGGGTGGCCGGCGGGCAGCTCGCGGCCGACGTGCCTAAATTCCTTGAGATCGTGATGGGCCGCGCCCTTGGCGGTCTCGACGCCGAACGGCGTGTAGCCGCGCTGGCCTTGCACCGGCAGCTTGTACTTC
>NZ_JANMBF010000098.1:0-2457 GCF_031360265.1 Phenylobacterium sp. | reverse complement strand
CACGCCGATCGCCATGGACATGGGCCTGCGCTTCACGATCCGCGAAGGCGGCCGCACCGTCGGCGCCGGCGTCGTCTCCAAGATCGTCAAGTAGGGCGCGAGCCTTACAGAACCACGGACAAAGGCCGTCGGGGCGACCCGACGGCCTTTTGCTTGGACGCCTCCCAGAGTTTGGCGGATGACCGAAAAGTCATGACCGCGAATTAAGCTGCTTCCCTGCGGGCGGGAGCCTAGTTTCCGTCCTGATCTGGATGGGGCTTTGACGATGCGACACTCATTTGCGCTTGGCGCCGCCGTGGCCGCCTTGGGTGTGGCCGGCGCGGCTCACGCGGCGTCGGTCGAAATCCGTGACGCGGTGGCCCGCGTAACCATGATTCCAGAGGACCGGGGCGACGTGAAAGTCGAGTTTCTCACCACCAACGCCGATCTGCCGCTCAGTGTGCACGTGACGGGCGGCGACACCATTATCGACGGCGGCCTGGACCGGCGGATCAGCGGCTGCCACCAGCGCCATGAGTCCTCCGTCGCTCGCGTGCGTGGGGTGGGCCAGGTCAGATACGAAAACGTGCCCCAGGTGGTGGTGCGGACACCCAAGGCCGTGATCGTGCGGGCCAACGGGGTGGTCTTCGGCACGATCGGCCGCTCCGCCAGCCTGGATATGAACAACTCCGGATGCAGCAGCTGGACCGTGGCTGATGTTGCCGGGGCGGTCGTGATCGAGGACTCAGGCGCGGGCTCGGTGAAGATGGGCACGTCGGGCCGCCTCGACGTAAGGCTCTCCGGCGCCGGTGAAATCCACGCCACCCGGATCCGTCAGGGTTTGGAGGCCTCGCTCTCCGGCGTCGGCAGCGTCAGCGTCGACGACCTGGCGGGGCCTGTGGGCGCGAGGGTCTCTGGTGTCGGCAAGATCCGGGTGGCCGACGGTCACGCCGACGCCGTGCGCGCATCGGTTTCCGGCCTGGGTTCCATCGAGCTGGGCGGCGTCGCCCAAAGTCTCGACGCCTCGATCTCGGGCCTCGGCAACATCCGCGTGAGACAAGTTACCGGCTCGGTCAGCAAGTCCGTGACCGGCGGCGGCCACGTGACCATCGGCGGCCGGCCCTAGGGACCCGCGACAATTCAAGGCATGGAGATCCAAATGCGCCTCACCCCGATGCTTCTCGCCGTCGCGGCCAGCCTGACGGCCGCCGGCGCGGCCAGCGCCGCCTCCGTCGAGGTCAAGGACGCGGTGGTTCGCGTCACTGTGATCCCCGAGACCCGCGGCGACGTGAAGGTCGAAATCATTGCGCCCAACCCCAAGCTGCCGCTGACGGTGCGTAGCTTCGGCGGCCGGACCATCGTCGACGGCGGTCTCAATCACAAGATCCGTGACTGCCGCGGCAAAGGCGAGCGTACATCCGTCCATGTCCGGGGCGTGGGCGACGTCGGTTGGGCCGACATGCCGCAGATCGTCATCCGCACCCCCCGCGACGTGGATGTAGACACCGGCGGCGCGGTTTGGGGCACAGTCGGGCGTTCCGCCAGCCTGAACCTCGGCAACGCCGGCTGCGGCGACTGGACGGTCGGCAATGTCGAAGGCCGCATGCGGATCAGCCAGGCAGGGTCCGGCGACACCCACGCCGGGACGGCAGGCGAGGCCAAGGTCCGCGTCGCGGGCTCCGGCGACACCCAGATCGCCGACGTGAAGGGTGGGCTGGCGGTGGATATCGCCGGCTCCGGCGACGTCTCCGTCGTTTCGGTTTCCGGGCCAGTGGACGTGCATGTGGCGGGTTCGGGCGGCGTCCGGATCGCCGGCGGGACGGCCACCGGCTTCGATGTGGCGGTGGCTGGCTCCGGCGATGTGCATTTCGGGGGTACGGCGACAAACCTGAAAGCCCGCATCATGGGCTCAGGCGACGTCCACGTGCGTGAGGTGACCGGCCATATCTCGAAGACGGTCATGGGCTCCGGCGGCGTCAGCGTCGGGAACTGAAGGCCGCGGCCTGCCGCGGTCGAAATGCATTCGCCCCGCCCTTGACGCGAACGAGTCGAGTCGGTAGTAACCCGCCTCCTGTTGGACCGGCTGTAGCTCTTCGGAGTTAGACGCGGCTCGCAGAACGAGTTGGGGCAGCGCCTTCATCGGCGCCCCGGCAAAGGCCCACGCGGAATAGCGCGCGGGCCCTAAATCGTTTTAGCGGACTTACGCGTACGGGCTCTCATCTGAGAGTTCGGGTTGGTCTTTGAAATGGTCGAGATCACGCGGACGGTTCGTCGTCTGTAGGGAACGAAAAGAGCGATATGGATCGTCAGAATATCCGCATCCGCCTCAAGGCGTTCGACCACCGCGTGCTGGACCATTCCACGCGCGAGATCGTCAACACCGCCAAGCGGACCGGCGCGACTGTGCGCGGGCCCATCCCGCTGCCGACGCGCATTGAAAAATTCACCGTCAACCGTTCGCCGCACATCGACAAGAAG
>NZ_JANMBF010000078.1:0-28020 GCF_031360265.1 Phenylobacterium sp. | reverse complement strand
GGTGGGCGCGGGCGGCGGCGGGCAGGTCTCCGCCCCGGCGCTCTTGCCGACCCGGCCCCGGCTTCCGGGCCGGCTGCTGGTCTTCAAGCTCGGCGCCAAGGAGCAGGCCAAACCCTTCGTGATGCCGGCCCAGCCGACCATCGACCTCACCAACGTCGCCACCACCGGCGACAAGGTCCACGGCTATGTGATCTTCAACGCCAACTGCCAGGTCTGCCACGGCGCCAATGCCACCGGCTCGTGGCTGCCGGACCTGAAGCGCACGCCGATGATCGCCACGCCGACCGACTTCAACTCGGTCGTCCTAGAGGGCGTGCGCGCTCACAACGGCATGGTCAGCTTCGCCAAGTTCCTGTCGGCGAAAGACGTGGAGGACGTCCGCGCCTTCCTGATTAGCCAGGGTCGGGGCGAACCGCTGCCGGGGGCGGTCGCCGTCGCGAGCAAGTAGCGCCTCTGCCGCGCCCCGACCTCCCGCCGCTGCTGCCCCTGCAGGGGTGGTTAGAGAACCGCCTTGAACTGTTCGGCGATCCAGTCGGCCTGGTCGGCGGTGAGGATCAGCGGCGGGGCGATGCGGATGGTGTGGTCGTGGGTCTCCTTGGCCAGGAGGCCGCGCGCCCGCAGCGCCTCGCAGACCGGCCGCGCGCCGCCTGCCTCTGCGTGCAGCTCGACGGCCAGCATCAGGCCCCGGCCGCGCACCTGTTTGACGCTGTCGGCCCCAATCGCGGCCAGCGAGGCCTGCAGGCGATCGCCAATGCGCGCGGCGTTCTCGACCATGCCTTCCTCGACCAGCACCTTCAGCGCCGCGCGGGCCACGGCGCAGGCCAGGGGGTTGCCGCCGAACGTCGAGCCGTGCTCGCCCGGATGCAGGACGTCCATCACCTCGGAATTCGAGAGCACCGCGGAGACTGGATAGAAGCCGCCCGACAGCGCCTTGCCGATCAGCGTCAGGTCGGCCTCGATCCCCTCATGCTCCTCGGCCAGCAGCTTGCCGGTGCGCCCAAGGCCGGTCTGGATCTCGTCGAGGATCAGGATCACGCGGTGCTTGGTGCAGAGCTCGCGGGCGCGCTTCAGATAGCCGGCGGGCGGAATGATCACCCCGGCCTCGCCCTGGATCGGCTCGACCAGGAAGGCCACGGTGTCGGGGCCGATGGCGGCCTCCAGCGCGTCCGCGTCGCCGTAGGGCACGACCTTGAAGCCGGGCGCGAAGGGGCCGAAGCCGCCGCGCGACTGAGGGTCGGTGGAAAAGCCGACGATGGCCACCGTGCGGCCGTGGAAATTGTCGGCGGCGACGATGATCTCCGCCTGGCCTTCGGGCACGCCCTTGACCTCATAGCCCCACTTGCGGGCCACCTTGATGGCGCTCTCGACGGCCTCGGCGCCGGAATTCATCGGCAGGACCTTGTGGCTGCCGGTGAGCGCGCAGAGCTCCTCGTAGAAGGGCGCCAGCTGGTCGTTGCGGAAGGCGCGGCTGGTCAGCGTCAGCCGGCTGGCCTGGGCGACCATGGCCTCCAGGATCTTCGGATGGCAGTGGCCCTGGTTCACCGCCGAATAGGCCGAAAGGCAGTCGAGGTAGCGATTGCCGTCGACGTCCCAGACGTGGACGCCTTGCCCGCGGGTCAGGACCACGTCGAGGGGCTTGTAGTTCTTCGCGCCGTAGCGAGCTTCGAGCCCGATCAGCTCGGCGCTGCGCGAACCGGAAAAGGTGATGTCGTTCATGGCTCTAAGACCTTATTCGGCGGCGAGGACGGCGGGCTGGGTCTGGCTTGTCCGGTCGAGACGCAGCGTCATGCAGTAGGCCGCGCCGCCGGAGAGGATGAAGGGGTCGAGATCGATCTCGGTCAGGTGATAGCCCCGCGCCGCGAGCTTGATCTTCAGCGAGACCGGCGCGCGGGCCATGATCACCTGGTCACCCAGGTTGACGGCGTTGACGCAGAAGGCGGCCGCCTCTTCGTCGCTGGCCTCGATGCGCTGGTTGAGCGGCACGCTGGCGCGGATCGTGGCCAGGGCCTGGGGCGTGAAAGCGTCCGGATAGTAGAGCACCTGGCCGCCGGCCAGCGGGCAGAAGCAGGTGTCGAGGTGATAGAAGCGGTCGCTGGCAAGTTCGAGGGCTACGACTTCCTGGCCGAAGGCGCGGCGGATGGCGGCGATCGATGCCTGGCTGGAGCGCGGCCCGAAGCCAGCCCAGAAGTGGCCGCGGTCGGCATCCCAGATGCAGTCTCCCGCGCCTTCCTGGAAAACGCCCTCGGGCAGGTCGATGATCTCGTCGATCAGGCCGCGCCGCCGCAGGCCGGCGAAGGCCGAGCGGAACACCGGCTCCTCGCCCTGCCGCTCGGGATGGCGAAAGCGGGCCAGCAGCACCCGGCCGTCCAGCACCACCGCGGCATTGGCCGGAAAAACCAGGTCGGGAAGCCCGCGCACCGCGCCGACCGTCTCGACCCGGGCGCCGGCGGCCTTGAGCGCGGCCTTGAGGTCGCCCGAGGCGCGCTTGGCCTCGGCCAGGCTGTCGGCGGTCCAGGCGCCGGGCTGCATCCAGGGATTGATCTGGTAGCAGACGTCGAAACAGTCCGGATCGGTCATCAGGAAGTGCGGCATCGAACCCTCGGCGGCGGTGGCGTGGCCCAAAAGGTGACCCAGGTTGATGCTAGCGAATAGCGCACAGGATGCTACAATTAGACTAGAATATTGACGTATAGTACAACAAGAGTGACGATATGCTGGACGACCTGGATCGACGGCTCATCGCCCTGCTGCGCGCCGACGGCCGCGCGCCCGTCGCCGCCCTGGCCGCCCGGCTGAAAGTCTCGCGCGGCACCGTGCAGAACCGCATCAACCGGATGACCGCTCCCGGCGGGGTGATCCAGGGCTTCACCATCCGCGCACCGGCGGAAATGGAGGCCAGCCGCGTGCGGGCGATCATGACCATCGCCATCGAGGGCGAGAGGTCGGCCGCCGTGGTCAAGGCGCTGCGCGGCTTCCCTGAGGTGGACAAGGTCCACACCACCAATGGCCGCTGGGATCTGATCGCCGAACTGAACACCGAGACCCTGGGGGCCTTCAGCCAGACCCTCGACCGGATCCGGCTGATCGACGGCATCGCCTCGACCGAAACCTCGATCCTGCTGGCCAGCCAGAAGATGTGAGGGGTAAAGGTCGGGCATGAACGCGCCCTTCAAGACCGACGCCCTGCCGCAGTGGAACCTCGGCGACCTCTATTCCGGCCGGGGCGACCCGCGGATCGCCGCCGACCTCGCCAAGGCCAAGGCGGAGAACGACGCGCTGGTGGCCCTGAAGGGCCGGTTCAAGGCGAGCCGCGCCGACGCGCGGGTTCTGGGCGAACTGCTCGACAACGCCATCGGGCTCTATGAGGCGGCGACCAATGGCCTGTGGGGCGTCGGCGCCTACGCGGGCCTGGCGGCCTCCACCGCCCGCGACGACCCGGCCTGGTCGAAGTTCGAGGCCGACCTGCGCGCGCGCTCGGCGCGGATCGCGGCCGACAGCCTCTATTTCACCCTGGAGATCAACGAACTCGACGACAATGAGATCGAGGCGGCCTTCCGCGCTCATCCGCCGGCGGCGCGCTGGCGGCCGTGGGTGCGGCGCGTGCGGCTGTCGCGGCCACACGAGTTGTCGCCGGACCTGGAGCGAATGCTGATCGACCGGGGGCCTGCCGTCGCCAACTGGAGCCGGCTGTCGGAGGAGACGCTGGCGGCGCTCACCGCCAAGGCCGGTGGCGAAACCCTGACGCTTTCCGAGGTTCTCAACCGCATGTCGGACCCCGACGGCGGGCGGCGCAAACAGGCGGCCCAGGCCCTGGCCAAGGCGCTGGAGGCGCGCGCGCCGACCCTGGCGCTCTGCCTCAACACCCTGGCCTTCGAGAAACAGGTGGAGGATCGCTGGCGGAAATACCCCGACCCCGCCGCTTCACGGCACATCGCCAACGAGGTCCACGCCGACGCCGTGGCCGCCCTGGAATCGGCGGTGGTGGACTCCTACGCCAGCGTCAGCCACCGCTACTATCGGCTGAAGGCCAGGGTCATGGGCCGCAAGGTGCTCGACCAGTGGGACCGCAACGCGCCCCTGGAGACGACGGCCCCGCGCACCTATGGCTGGGACGAGGCCAAGGTCATGGTGCTGGAAAGCTTCGCCGATCTGGCGCCGAAGTTCGCCGACACCGCCCAGACCTTCTTCACCCACCCCTGGATCGACGCGCGGCCGCGGGCCGGCAAGCAGTCCGGCGCCTATTCGCACCCGGTCACCGCCGACCGGCACCCTTACGTGTTCATGAACTACATGGGCGAGCGGCGCGACGTCCTGACCCTGGCCCATGAACTCGGCCACGCCGTGCATCAGACGCTGTGCGCGCCGCTCGGCACCCTGCTCGCCGACACGCCGCTGACACTGGCCGAGACCGCCTCGATCTTCGGTGAGGGCCTGGTGTTCGAACGCCTCTTGGCCAACGCCTCGCCGGCCGAGCGGCGTGGACTTCTCGCCGGCAAGATCGAGGACGGGATCAACACCGTGGTCCGCCAGATCGCCTTCCATCGCTTCGAGACCCGCTTCCATGCCGCGCGCCTGGAGGGCGAGGTCGGACCCGACGAGATCGGCGCGATCTGGCTGGAGGAGATGGGCGCGAGCCTGGGGCCGGCGGTCCGGCTGAACCCCGGCTATGAACACTACTGGGCCTACGTCAGCCACTTCGTCCACGCCCCGTTCTATGTCTATGCCTATGCCTTCGGTGACCTGCTGGTGCGCGGCCTGATGGAAAAGCGCCGCGACAACCCCGCCGCCTTCGCCCCCCTCTACGAGGACCTGCTGGCCGCCGGCGGAACCCGCACCTATGTCGAGGCCCTGGCGCCGTTCGGGCTGAACCCGCGTGAGAAGGCCTTCTGGGCGGCCGGCATGAAGCAACTGGAACGGCTGGTGGACGAGTTCGAGGCGCTGGTGTGAGTCTCGGCGGTCTGTCGGATCAACGTGGCGCGGTTCGTCCTTGGCTGGAACCTATGGGAGAGATGAAGATGAAGACCTTTACCGCCCTGGCCGCCTCCACGGCTCTCAAACTGGTGATGATCGCCGGCCCGGCGATCGCCGCCCCCGTCCCGCCGCAGCCGCCGGCGGGCGCCTATATTCTGGACAAGACCCACACGTCGGTGACCTTCCGGGTGAACCATCTGGGCTTCTCGCGCTACACGGCGCGGTTCTCGAGCATCGACGGCCGGCTGAAATTCGACCCGGCCGCGCCGGCGACCATGAGCGTGGACGCCACCATCGACCCCCTCTCGCTGGAGCTGAACGCCCCGCCCAAGGGGTTCCACGACGAGCTGACCGGCAAGGCCTGGTTCAACGCCGCGGCGTTTCCGGCGATCACCTTCCACTCCACCAAGGTCGAAGTCACCGGCGCCAACACCGCCCGCGTGACCGGCGACCTCAGCCTGCACGGGGTCACCAGGCCGGTGACGCTGGAGGTCACCTACAACGGTGGCTGGCCGCCGAATTCCTTCGATCCCGGCGGCGCGCGCATCGGCTTCTCTGCCCACGGGGCGTTCAAGCGCTCGGCCTTCGGCATGGGCATGGGCATTCCCGCGCCCGGCTCGACGATGGGGGTCGGCGACGAGGTCGAGGTGATGATCGAGACCGAGTTCAGCTCCAAGGTTCCGCCAGCGGCCAAGTAGCGGGGGGTGCTACTCCCGGGCCAGGATGTAGCGAACCGCCCGGGCGATCACGGCGACCGCGAGGGCGACGAGCGCCAGGCGAGCGGCCAGCGGGACGGCCCAGCCGCCGGCGACAAAACCCGCGGCGGTAATCAGCAGCGCCGCGGCCAGGATCACGCCCATCCAGTGAATGGCGCGGCCGAACCGAGCCGATCCGCTGTCGTCAGGACTTCGTGCGCTGGGCCAGATCAGGTTGGACACGGGGCTTCTCCTGCGGCAACCGGCAAGCCGGACCTCGCACTGATGGCGCACAAACGAGGCGAGGGTCTGGCGGCACTGTGTCTCACAGGTCCGGTTCAGAAACAGTTGCCGCGGATTCGTTCAGTCGCGACACATCGATGCCCTGATCGGCGCCTCAGCGCGCGGCAATCCACGACCGCATCTCGACCGCCTCGCGCCGACCGCTGTTCAGATAGCGTGTATCCGAGCCGACGGTGACCAGGTCGAAGCCGCGGTCGAGCATCGTCTGCGAATAGCCGGGGCTGTTGGTGTGGACGCCGATGCGGACGCCGGCGGCCTTGCAGGCGGCCAGGATCTTGTCGAACGCGGCCAGCAGGCCCGGCGCCATCTGGTCTTGCCCCGGCGGACCGCCCATCGCCAGCGACAGGTCCGAAGGTCCGATGTAGACGCCGTCGAGGCCCGGCGTGGCGACGATCGCCTCGACGTTGGCCAGGCCCTGGGCGGTCTCGATCATCGCCAGCGTCAGGATCTGGTCATTGGCCTTGGCGTGATAGTCGGCCCCGCCATAGACCGCCGCCCGGGTGGGGCCGGAGCTGCGGAAGCCGTCGGGTGGATAGCGGCAGGCCTGGACGAAGGCGGCGCATTCGATGGCGTCGTTGATCATGGGGCAGATGATCCCATACGCCCCGGCGTCCAGCGCCCGCATGATCTCGCCCGGCTGGTTCCACGTCACCCGGACCAGTGGCGTCACCGCGGTGGTCGAGATCGCCTGCAGCATGGCCAGCATCTCGGAATAGCCGATCAGGCCGTGCTGGGTGTCGATGGTCACGGCGTCCCAGCCCATGGTCGCCATCAGCTCGGCGGAAAACCCCCCGGGCATGGAACACCAGCCGTTGATCGCCGGCTTGCCGGCGGCCCACAGGTCCCTCAGGGAATTGGCGCGCATGTCTCGTCTCTCCCGATTCTTCCAGACTAGGCCGCGCCTGCGCCGGGCGCAGCCACAATCGGCGTCGGCGTCCGTTATCGCCGCCTTCACGCTAGCCGTGCGAGGGTCCGATCCCAGACCTTCGAGGGCGGCCGGTGAGCTTGGACGCGACGATCAAGACTCAGGTTTTCCGCCCGGCGCCCACCTTGCGTCCGCGGCTGATCGACCTCACCGAGCGGGTGGTCGTCATGGCGGCCTTCTTCTCGTACATGCTGGCCAATATCGCCTCGGGCAACGGCCTCGATATGCTGATCGCCAGCACCGAGCTGGTCACGGTGGGCTGCATCCTGTTTCGGCGGCCGGCGACCAGCGTCAGCCTGGATCCGCAGGACTGGGGTCTGGCGCTTTGCGGCACCCTGCTGTCGATGTTCATGCGGCCCGGCGGGGACCCTCTCATCTCGCCGGCCTTCGCCCTCGGCCTGGTGGCCAACGGCGCCTTGATCAGCGTCGCCGCCAAGCTCAGCCTCAACCGCCGCTTTGGCGTGGCGCCGGCGAATCGCGGCGTGCAGATGCGCGGCGCCTACGTCTTCGTTCGCCACCCGATGTACGTGGGATATGTGCTGACCCACGCCGCCTATCTGCTGACCAATCCGACGCTGTTCAACGCCGTGCTGATCGTCATTACCTGGACCTGCCAGGCGGGCCGCATCCTGCGCGAGGAGCGTTGGCTGATGCAGGATCGGCGCTATCGCCGGTACGCCAGGATCGTCCGCTTCCGATTTCTGCCGGGGCTGCTTTAGGGCCTCAGTCCCTGCGCCATTCCCAGTGGCAATGACGCTTGGCGTTGTGCTTGGCGATCTCGTGACCGGCCACCGCGCCGGCGCCGGCGCCGAGGATCGTGCCGCCCGTCTTGCCCCCGCCGTGCGATAGGGCGTTGCCAAGCAGGCCGCCAGTAACGGCGCCCACCGCCGTGCCGGTGTTGCGGGCGCCACGCGACGTCTCACAGACCTCGACCCGATGACGGTGCGGCTGAGCCGCTGCGATGGCCGGCGCGGCGGCGGCGATCAGCGTCGAGCCGGCCAGGATCGTGGTGGCGATGAACTTGTGGCGCACGAAAAGTCTCCTTAAAGGCGGCGGACACGCTTGGACCCAAACGCCCAGCGTTGGCGAGGGTTGCTTTCTCAGCGGCAGGACTGCGGCGCCATGAACCGGCTCAGGACGTCCCCAGCACGCGCTCGACCCGCCGGTCGGGGATGAACCAGATCATCGCCACCGCGACATAGAGCGCCAGCGAGGCGACCGGCAGGAGGAAGGCCAGCGCGATGCCGATCCCATAGAGCGCCAGCGAGGTCTTGCCCTTGAGGTCGCGGCCGATGGCGCGCGCCAAATCGGAGTCCGAGCCCTCGTGCGCGGTCATCACCCTCGTCAGGATGGTGTATGAGATCCCGCTCAGCAGGAAGACGACGCCATAGAGCGCCACGGGAATGGCCGCCAAGGGGTTCTCACCGACCCAGGAGGTGACGAAGGGGATCACCGACAGCCAGAACAACAGGTGCAGATTGGCCCACAGGATCGCCCCGTTGACCGTCCGGCTGAGCTGCAGCAGGTGGTGGTGGCTGTTCCAGTAGATGCCGATGTAGATGAAGCTCAGGACATAGCTGAGGAACACCGGCAAGACCGGCCGCAGGTCGGCGAGCGTCACGCCGCCGGGCGCCTTGAGCTCCAGCACCATGATGGTGATAATCACCGCCATCACGCCGTCGGTGAAGGCTGTCAGCCGATCCTTGGTCATCGTGTGCGCCCCCGTTGGCCTGGAGCTTAGCCGAGCTTCTCTCGCCATAGAAAGCAGTTCAGCGTGGGAGTGAAAGGCGAGAATTCGGGCGTTTCGTTTCCGGAATGGAAAAGGTCTGCGTCGCGATTGCCGGCTAGACCGACGGCGCGGCGCGGCGCTCTTGGATGGTCGCCAAACCGTTCCCCGTGTTCCGGAGCCCGACGCCCTTGTCCAGCAAGACCCCCGCCCCTGCCGCTGTTCTCGCCATGGCCCTGGCGGCCGGCGGCGTCCACGCCCAGCCGGCGCCCCCCGCCGCCGTCCAGCCCGGGACCTATGCGATCGAGGCATCCCACGCGCGCGTTCTGTTCGCCGTCAACCATCTTGGCTTCTCCACCTGGTACGGCGACTTCAGCCATGCCAGCGGAACCCTGGTGCTCGACCCGAAGACCCCGTCCAACAGCCACGTCGAGGTCAGCGTTCCGACCGCCTCGGTCTCAACAACCAACGCCGTCCTCGACGGCGAACTGAAAAGCCCCGACTGGTTCGACGCCGCGAAGTTTCCGACCATCGCCTTCAAGTCGACCAAGGTGACCGCCACGGCGGCCAATCGCGCCGAGGTGCTGGGAGATCTGACCCTGCACGGCGTGACCCGGCCGGTGACCCTGACGGCGACCTTCAACGCGGCCGGCGCCAACCCGATGAGCAAGGCCTATACCGTGGGCTTCGAGGTCACAGGCAAGATCAAGCGCAGCGATTTCGGCGTCTCGCGCTACGTCCCCGCCGTCGGCGACGAGGTGACCCTGATCATCAGCGCCCCCTTCGTCCGCAACCCCGGCTAAGCGACGCCGACGGGCGCGCGCGTTCCGTGCGCGCGCGTCCCATGCGCCCGGGCCTGAGGGAAGATGCGCAGGAAATTCTCGGCGTAGAATTTCTCCCGCACCGCTTCACTCCGGTCGCCGAGCGCGGCTTCGAAGCGGGCGATGGGGTTTCGCCCGCCCTCGATGTGCGGATAGTCGGTGGAGAACAGGTAGAGGTCGGGGTTCGACTGGTCGATCAGGTCGCCGACGGTCTCGAAGACAAAGGGCGTGAAGGCCAGCTGTTCGGTGATCTGTTCCGACGGCGTGCGCTTCCAGGCCTGCAGGTTGGCGTCGTTGCGGCTCCAGTGTTTGACCACCCAGTCCAGGCGGCGGACCAGCTCGGGGACCCAGCCCGCGCCCAGCTCGACGCTGGCGCCGCGCAGGGTCGGGTGACGTTCGAACACCCCGTCCAGCACCATCATGGTCAGGAACTGCTCCGGGCCCTCGTGCAGCAGGGCGATGTCCTTGGTGCGCAGGTTCTCGCCGCCGCCCAGCCAGTCCTTGGTGGGCGGCCGGCCATTGTTCATCCAGGCCCGGGCCAGTTGCAGCGGCGCCCCGCCGACGTGGAGTACGAACGGCATGCCGGCCTCCGCCAGCCGCGCCCAGAACGGGTCGAGATCGACGTGGCCGGGAGACCGCTCGCCACAGGGCCGGTGCGGGATCCACGCGGCATTCAGCCCGCTCTCCAGCGCGAACGCCAGCTCGACCATGGCCAGGTCCGGGTCGTCCAGCGGCACGACGGCGACGCCCATCAGGCGGTCGTCCGCCTGGCAGAATTCGGCCATGTGCCGGTTGTGCGCGCGGGCCGCGCCATAGCGCAGGCGGGCTTCCAGCTTCGAGCTGGCCGAGAACGGCATGGCCACGCTGTGGGTGGCGAACAGCAGCTGCTTCTTGAACCCCAGCATGTCCAGCGCCTTGGAGCGGTCCGCCGAGTCGAAGGCGCCCAGCGCCTGGATCTCCTTGGACGACTCGATCAGCCGGTCGCCCAGCGCGACCTGCGCGGCCACGTGCTCGGCCGAGTGCCGGCCGCCCTGGGCCACAAGTACGGCCACCTCCTCGTCGGTGACGATGGAGGCCGAATAGCTGACCTCCGGGATCTCGTCGCGCAGGGCGGGATCGGCATAGGCCTTGAGGAAGGTCGGCAGCTCCATGATGTGGCTGTCGGCGTCGTAGAAGGGGCGGCTCGCGGGCGCATAGGTCATCGGTGTCCTCCCGACGGCCCCTGCCCATCCGGCGCGGCCGTTCCTGTTGTCAGGAGACTATGACTCGGCGATGCGGCGGAGTCACACCGCCGTTGCGGCCTGCAGCGCCGGCGCGGTCTCACCCATCCCCTGGGCGCGGGCCGTCACTTGACCAATCAGCAGCACACCGGTGTCGCGTTTCTTCTCACCGATCCCCCAGGCGCGGCCCAGCTGATAGCCGTAGTCCTCGATGTTCTGGCCTTGCAGGGAAGGCACGGTCACGACCACAAGCTGGCGGGAGGTCTTGGCTTCGAGCGCCTCCAGCTTCGTGGTCAAGTCCGCCCGGGTTTGCGGAGTCAGGATGTTGGCCTGATCGACCACGCGCCCATCGAGGGGTGGAAAGCTCGGCGCTGCCGCGAGGGCCGCGGAGCCCGCGAAGAGCGCCGCCAGGACCAGCAGTCCCAGGGTCCAACACTTGGCGATGCGTGCGCTCATTTCGGCGGGGCGGGCGCGGCCGTCGCCGGTACGGCTCCCGGCGCGAAATTGACCGTGGGCGTCGACTGGGCCGTCGCCGTGGCCTCGAACAGCTGCATCGGCCTTGCGGAGCGATAGAAGCTGCCGGCCCACAGCGATCCGGGAAGGGTCCGCAGCGTGGTGTCGTAGTCACGCACCGCCTCGTTGTAGTCACGGCGCGCGAAGGCGATCCGGTTCTCGGTCCCTTCCAGCTGGCTCTGCAGGGCCATGAAGTTCGAATTCGACTTCAAGTCCGGGTACCGCTCCTGCAGAATCCGGAATGGCAGGAGCGCCAGAGATACGTTGTTCTGGGCCGATTGATATCGCCGGAACGCCGCTGCGTCGGTGGTGATCGAGGCGTCGGATTTCACCCGCGCTGCGCCGGCCCTGGCCTCGGTGACACCAATGAGCACGCTGTTCTCCTGCGCCGCATAGCCCTTTACCGTGGCCACCAGGTTCGGGATCAAATCCGCTCGACGCTGGTACTGGGTTTGCACCTCCGCCCAACTCGCCTTGGCGCGCTCCTGCTTGGTCGGGATGGCGTTCACGCCGCACCCGGCAAGGACGGTGGGGATCAGCACCAGTGCGACGAGGCGCATGGGAGGCCTGGTGACGGGCATGGCATCGACACTCCGGGAGCCCGCAGAAGCGGCTGGGTGTCTCTAAGGACGCGGGGAGCGGGCGCTCATTACAGGCGGCGCACCGGGACATCGGCCGACGTTCCGGATCTGACCGCAGCGCCGAGCCTCGCGCGCTATCCCGGCTGCGGAACTTGCGATTGGCTAGCCGGTTGCTGACGAAAGTACAGCAACACGATGACGCTGAGCACGGCCGCGAAGAAGCACCAGACGGAGATGACCCAGTTCGT
Source organism: Phenylobacterium sp. (assembly GCF_031360265.1). Lineage (GTDB taxonomy): Bacteria > Pseudomonadota > Alphaproteobacteria > Caulobacterales > Caulobacteraceae > Phenylobacterium. The sequence continues at coordinate 16,017 of NZ_JANMBF010000078.1, read as the reverse complement.
ATAGAAAACGTAGGTCACGACATAGGCGATGAAGGCCGCAAGTCCGAACAGCCTCACCCTGCCGTGGCTCGAAAAGAGCATGCTGACGCAGGTGCCCAGGACATAGAGCACCATGACGGCGGTCAAGTAGAAGTGCGGGGATAGATAGGCGATGTGGCGTCCCTCAGCCTGCGAGACGATCGGCAGGCGCACCAGGAAATACAGCAGATAGACCCCCACAGCGCCGCCGGCCACGGCGATGGCCACCAGGATCCGCCGCCGCCACACGATCGGCTCAAGCAGCAGAATCGCGATCGGGACATAGATCGGCCAAAGCACGTGCGAGAAGAGCGAGTAGACGAACGTCAGCATGGCGTTGAGCCCCGGCGCCTTGTCCGGAAGCGTCAGCCAAATGGTTCCCTCGATCAATTGTTGAAGGCCGAACAAAAGAGGAATTACGGCGAAGGGGAGTTCGGCGCGGCTCCGTGCGCGGCGCGCGGTCACGGCCCCCACGAGGAGCAGTCCGACCCCGGCGGTGAAACTGGCTGTCGCTGAAAAGCACATGGTGTTTTGGGTCCTGAAGCCTCGATGGGAATCGTCGTCGCGCCGGGGTGACGCGGGTTCCCGGGATGCTGGTTCCGCGCGGCATCGGCCGGTTAAGGGTTGGGCGATCCTGAATGGCGGCGGGGGCGCGGAAACCTCAGCGGTCCGGCGAACCGGTCGCGGTGTAATCGCGCCGTCCGCCGCGCGTCCTTTCCTGACGTTGCCGCCGCGCGCACCGCCCGCCCGATCTCAGCTGAGGACTAAGCACATGAGTGAAGAGAATGTCGCTATCGCCGTGTTCGACAGCCACGCCCAGGCGGAGAGCGCCATCCGGGCCCTGGGCGAGACAACCTTTCCGTTCAAGCAGTTGACCATCGTCGGGAAGGGCTACCACACCGACGAGAAGGTGATCGGCTTCTACAATATCGGCGACCGCATCAAGCTCTGGGGCAAGAACGGCGCCTTCTGGGGCGGCCTCTGGGGCCTGTTCTCGGGCGGACTCTTCATGACCATCCCGCTGTTCGGGCCGGTGGTCGTCCTGGGCCACCTGACCGCAATGCTGTTTGGCGCTGTCGAGGGCGCGGTGCTCGTCGGCGGCGTCAGCGCCTTGACCGGTGCGCTGGTCAGCGTCGGCATCCCCAAGGATTCCGTCGTCCGTTACGAGGAAGCGGTGAAGGCGGACCACTTCCTGGTCATGGCGCATGGGACGCCCGAACAGATCAACCAGGCCAAGGCGATCCTCAAGGCGGCCGCACCGACCGAGCTGAACGTCCACGAAGGCACCTGCGCCGAGCATGCCGGCCACGCCGAGCACGTCTGAGCGACGGAGTGAACGGTCGAGAACCTTCCGACGGCATGCCGTCGGTCAACTCAGGGAGTATCGGATGAAAACGAGCGTCATTGAAGTGCGGGACATGCTTTCGGTATTGAGCGTGCAGGGCGTGGAAGACCGGATTGGCGAGGTTCCGGGCGTCGAAAGTGTTACAGTGAACTACGCGGCCGGGAGCGCCACCGTGCGCCACGACGAGACCCGACTGAACATCGCCGACATCAAGTCTGCAGTGCGACAGGCCGAGTACGAGTCCGACGCCGCTTCGCCAGCGCATTCGCCGCCAACAGCAGCAACGCCCGCGGCGCCCGCGGGCGAAGGACCAAAGGACAAGGCTGCGCCGGGAGCGCCGCCTGGGCCCACTCTTGCATCTGCCGCGCCTTTACCGCCCGCCGCATCAACGTCTTCCGCGCCGAGCCCTGGTCCCGACGCCGCTGCCGATCCGCCTGGGGGCGCCGCCCCCGCCGACCACGCAGAACACGGCAAGGCGGCGGAGAAAGCCCAGACCCTGTCCCGGCTGACTTGACTCAAGTCAGCCGGGATAAAACTGGGTCGTCGCTTTTATCTGGAGCCGTTCCCACTCAGGTTGAGCCAACCTGAGTGGGAAGGGCTCCAGCAGACAATCGGCTCGGTCCGTTCTTCGCGGGAAGGTCGCACCTGCTGAACCGCGATTTGGCCATGTCAGACGTTGAGCAGAAATTCATTTGGAGACAATCATGAGCGCTACGAACGTCCCTCAACTAAGTCTCCAGAACAGACTTCCTAGATCGATGCAGACAGCTCAGGCGGCCATTTGCCTGCCGGAGGTGCAAGACATGCTTCAGCGCCTATCTGAATATGGCCTTGGTGTCTTCATGCCCCACATGCATGACGCAACAACCGGCAGATTCCAGCCGCTTGGCGACAAACTTATGCAGGTCGAATCGGGCTTGGCGGTGTCGTTCCAGCCTGTTGAGGAGATCGCAAACCAAGCCGGTCGCTATCTCCCCGTGGGGTGGTGTTGGCGCGCTGGAGGGGCAACCTCGGCGGCGGCATGCGAAATGGTGTCTCCATCAGACGACGGCCTCGAAGACTATGTTCAACACAAGATGCCGTAGTTTGAATAATTGTTTCCATATTGCTTCCTAATTATCCCGCGGCCACGGGTGTAATTCTGCAGGATGGTCACTACGGAGCGACGCGATGAAGACAAGCGTAATTGAAGTGCATGACATGCTGTCCGTATTGAGCGTCCTTGGACTTGAAAAACGGATAGGCGCCGTGCCCGGCGTCGAGAGCGTAACGGTCAACTACGCCGCAGGCAGCGCGACGGTGCGCTACGACGAAACGCGGCTCAATATCGCGGACATCAAGTCTGGTGTCCGTCAGAACGGATATGATGCCGATGAACCGGCCGCCGCTTCCGTTGGCGGCAATAGTCAGGGCGGCGGGGTTCTGGAATCGCCGGCCCCTGAGCCAAACGCGCCGCGCGTCGATGGCGCGGAAAAATCGCCCCCAACGGCTTCGGTTTCCTCGTCCTCGCCGGCGGTGGCTTCGACGGCCGATCGGGTCGCCGCTGCGCCCCAGGCGGCTGCCGGCCCGGAGGCTGCGCCAAGCGTCCCGGCCGCGGCTGGCGGCGCCGGCCACAGGGGGCACGCCGCGCCCGGAGGCCAGGCCGCCATGCCAGCGGAAATGGCGCATGAGATGGGCCACGGCGGCCAAGACCTCGCGGCCATGGTGCGCGACATGCGCAATCGGTTCTGGATCTGCCTGATCTTCACCGTGCCGATCTTTGTCTATGCCCCGATGGGAGGCTTCTTCAAAGCGCCGGCGCCGCCCTTCGGGCTGAGCCTGAACCTGTGGCTGTTCTTCTTCGCCAGCGCCGCCATCCTCTATCCGAGCTGGCCGTTCTTCGTCTCCGCCTGGCGCTCGCTCAAGGCTCGCACGCTCAGCATGGCCGTGCTCGTCGTGCTCAGCGTCGGCACCGGATACCTCTTCAGCGTCGGCAGCACGTTCTTCTTCAAGGGCGGCGGACAGTTTTTTGAAGCCGCGGCCGTCCTGCTGGTGTTCATCCTGCTCGGGCACTGGCTGGAAATGCGCGCGCGCGCCGGTGCGTCGTCGGCCATCAAGACCTTGATGAATCTCACGCCGGCGAAGGCTTCGGTCATCCGCGACGGGGCCGAGATTGAGGTGCCGACGGCCGAGGTCTTGGCGGACGAGATTGTGGTGATGCGGCCGGGCGGCAAGATCCCGGTCGATGGCATCGTGGAGACCGGTGAATCGCTGGTCGACGAGTCCATGCTTACCGGCGAATCCATGCCGGTCCAGAAGGGGCCGGGCGCAACGGTCATCGGCGCGACGATCAACAAGAGCGGCAGCTTTCGCTACAAGGCGACGAAGGTGGGCGCGGACTCGGCATTGGCTCAGATCGTCAAGCTGGTTCAAGAGGCGCAGAATTCCAAGGCGCCCGCGCAACTGCTGGCCGACAAGGCCGCGCAATGGCTGGTCATCGCCGCGATCACCATCGGCCTCATCACCTTTGCGGTGTGGGTCTGGGTCGTCGGGCAGCCGCTGCTGTTCGCGGTGACGCTGACCATAACCGTCTTCGTGATCGCCTGCCCGGACGCCCTTGGCCTGGCGACGCCGATGGCGGTGATGGTCAGCACGGGCCTCGGCGCGGCGAACGGCATTCTGTTCAAGAATGCCTCGGCGCTCGAAGACGCCACCAAGCTCAATGTCATCATCTTCGACAAGACCGGCACGCTCACCGTCGGGCAGCCAGAAGTTATCGAGATCGTGACGGCGGAGGGGGTGACGGAAGACGCGCTACTGACAGCCGCCGCGGCTGTCGAACAGGGGTCCGATCATCCGTTGGCCCAGGCGATCGTGCGCCGGGCCGCGAACCTGACCGTCGTCGCGCCGACCGGGTTCGAGACCCTCGACGGCATGGGCGCGCGCGCTGAGACGTCCGGCGGCACCGTGTTTCTCGGCAACCGCCTGCTGATGGACACGCAAAAGCTGTCCCTGGGCGCATTGGAGGCCGAGGCGACCCGGCTGCAGGCGGACGGCCGAACCGTGGTCCACGTGTCTCAGGCGTCCCGCGTCATCGGCCTCATCGCCATCGCCGACGCCATCAGGCCAACGTCGAAGGCTGCTGTGGCAAAGCTGAGGGAACGCAAGATCGAAGTGGTGATGCTGACCGGCGACAATGCGGCGACGGCCAAGCGCATCGCCGCCGATCTCGGCATCGACAGCGTACTGGCCGACGTGTTGCCCGGTCAGAAAGCCCAAAAGGTCAAGGAATTGCAGGCTTCGGGCAAGAAGGTCGGTATGGTCGGCGATGGCGTCAACGACGCCCCGGCGCTGACCCAGGCCGACGTGGGCTTCGCCATCGGGGCGGGCGCCGATGTCGCTATGGAAAGCGCTGACGTCGTGCTCATGAAGAGCGACCCCTATGACATCGTCGGCGCGATCGAACTCTCGCGCGCCACGGTGCGCAAGATGCACCAGAACCTCTGGTGGGCCGTCGGCTACAATGTTGTCGCCTTTCCGCTCGCCGCGGGGGTCTTGTATCCCTTCGTGCTGAGCCCTGAGGTCGCGGCCCTGTCGATGTCAGGCAGCACCCTGCTGGTGGCGATCAATGCGTTGCTGCTGAAGCGCACCAAACTCGCCGGCATCCGTCGCCCGGGCGCCGCGGGGCCTCCAGCAATGGCAGGGTCTCCACAACCCGCGGCGGGTCCGAAGCCCGCCACCGCGCCGGCATGACCGATCACGTCCGCTCCAAGGGCGTTCCGCCCGCCACCATGGCGATCCTTTTGCTGTCGGTCTTCACGGTGTCGATCGGCTACGGCGTTGTGCTTCCCCTGCTCCCGTACCTGCTCGAGCGGCTGCTCGGCGCGTCCGGCGGCGCGGCCCAGGTTGCCCGGTCCACGGGTCTGCTGACCGGGCTCTATACGCTCTCGCTGTTCCTGTTCGCGCCGGCTTGGGGGTGGATGTCGGATCGTTATGGGCGGCGCAGGATTCTGCTTCTCGGCCTCATCGGGTTCGGCGCGACGACGATGACCGCCGCCTTCATCGACACCCTGCCGGCTGTCTACGTCGAGCGCTTCCTTAGCGGTGTGTTCGCCGCCGCGGTGACGCCCGTGGCGTTGGCGGCGATCGCCGACCTCGTGACCACGGAAAACGCGCGGGCCCGCCAGCTCACCTTCGTCAGCCTCGCCGGCATCAGCGGATTCCTGCTCGGACCCATGCTGGGCGTCTTCGTCGCGCGCGGCGGCGCCGACATATTGGGGACCGCCGCCCCCGCGGGCTCGTTGGCGTTCCCCCTGGCGGGGTCCGCGATACTGGCCTTCGCCGTCGCGATCGGCGCTGCGGTGGCGGTTCCCGGAAAGAGGCCGGCACTGGCCCTGTCGGGCCTGCGGCGGGTGGCCTCCCGGAGTGGCCGTTGGCTGGTCCCCAGACTGCTCGCCCTGGCCTTCATCGTGTCGGCCGGAGTCGGCGTATTCGAGGTCGGCCTGGCGCTGCGCGGCAAGCAGGAGCTCGGCCTCACCCAGTACCAGATCGCCATGATGTTCACCGAATGCAGCCTGGTGATGTTTGTCGTCCAGGCCGCGGTCTTCTCCCCTTGGGTGAAGCCGGAAACCACGCGCTGGTTCATCGCCCCCGCCCTGGGCGTGCTGGCGACCGCCCTGCTGCTTGTGCCACGCGCCACCGATTTTCGGTTGATGCTCCTGGTGATCGGCGCGGTAGCCGCGGCCGCCGGCATCCTGTCGCCGATCCTGACCTACTGGGTTTCGAGCAAGGCCGGCGCGACGCAGGGCGCGGAGCTCGGCAAACAGACCGCGGCATCCAGTCTCGGCGTCACCGTGGGCTCCGCGGCCGGCGGCCTCCTGTTCCACGTCTCATGGCTGTCGAACGCCTCGTTCGTGCTGATCGCGGCGCTGACCGGGGCGGGCTTCGTGCTGAGCCTCGGCCTCGTCAAGGGGCTTGCGACCTCGCGGGATCGAGACCCGCCGGGCGAGGATGAGATGCCCAGTGCGGGCGGCCGCGCAACGTCCAGGGTGGGGGTCAATTGATGACGTTTTGCGGGGCGCCGCTGGCGTAGGCCAGGATGTTGGCGACCGTGGTCTCGACGATCCTCGCGACCGCCTCGCGGGTGTCGTAGGCGACGTGCGGCGTGACGATCACGTTGGGAAACGCCAGCAGGGCGTGGTCAGCCAGAAGGGTCTGCAATCGCTGGGTTTCGACCGCGGCGCCGGCCCGGAAGATTTCCGCCTCGTCGCGCATCGCATCCTCCTCGGCCAGGACATCCAGCGCGGCGCCCGCCAGCCGGCCCGAGGCGAGCGCGCGGACCAGCGCCTGGGTATCCACCACGCCGCCTCGCGATGTGTTGATCAGCACGGCGCCCGGTTTCATCGCGGCGAATTGAGGATCTGAGAGCAGCGCCTGATTCGCAGCGGCCCCAGGGACGTGCAGGGTCACGATGTCCGACCGTGCGAGGAGCTCGGCCAGGGGCAGGTAGCGGAACCCAAGCCTTTGAGCCGCCGCGGGATCGGGCCGCGCGTCGAAGGCGATGATCTCCATTCCGAAGCCACGGCCGATCTGAACGGCCCGTTGGCCAATGCGGCCTGCGCCCACCACCCCCAGCGTCTTGCCGGCCAGGTCAAAACCGCGCAGACCGGTCTGGGAGAAGTCGCCTCGGCGGGTTCGCACGACCGCATCGACGATCCGCCGGCTGAGGGCGAGCAGCAGCGCGAAGGCGTGCTCGGCGACAGTGTTGTCGCCATAGTCGGGAACGTTGCAGACGGTGATCCCCGCTTGGCGACAATGGGTCAGGTCGATGTGCTCGAAGCCCGTCGAGCGGGTGGCGATCAGTTTGAGGTTCGGCAGGCGGCGCAGCACGGGGCCGCTGAGGTCGGACCAGATGAAGGTGCTGATCGCCTCGGCCTCGCTGTCGGCGGCGACGCTGGCCTCCGACAGCGCCGCCTCGCGGCAGGTCAGGGTGTGCGCGGGCTCCAGCGCCAGGCACGCCGAACGCTCCCACTCTTCGATCTCGTAGATTGTGATCCTCATGAAAGCCCATGCGCCCGCGTCCGCGTCCGAGGCTTGGACGCGATCGACTGGACGCATCGAAGCGCGACTTCTTACGCCTGTCGCCTCGACAGTGTGGGCGCCGGCCGTTCTGGCGGCGGAGTCACGGTCCTCGTCGGGTTGCGGCGCCCTCAGCTACAGTGTCCAGTCAATCGGCCCGGCGGCCTTACCGCTGACGAACTGCTGCACGTAGGGATTGTCGGTGAGGTCGAGATCGGCCGCCGGGCCGCGCCAGACGATCCGGCCGCCGTGCAGCATGGCGATCTCGTCGCCGATGGTTCGGGCCGAGGCGAGGTCGTGGGTGATGGACACGGCCGTGCAGCCCAGGTGCCGGACCTGCTCGACGATCAGAGCGTCGATGGCGGCGGCGTTGATCGGATCGAGCCCCGTGGTGGGCTCATCGAAAAACAGGATCTCGGGGTTGGCGACAATGGCGCGGGCCAGGCCCACCCGCTTCTGCATTCCGCCCGACAGCTCGGAGGGATAGAGGTCCGCCACCTGCGCGCCCAGACGGACCCGGCCCAGCGAATCGATCGCCCGCGTCCGCGCCGATCCCCGGGAAACGCCGTCGGCGTTGATCAGGCGAAACGCGACATTTTCCCAGACGCGCAGGCTGTCGAACAACGCCGCACCCTGGAACAGCACCCCCATGCGCGACGAGACCTTGCGCCGCGCGCGGTCGCTCAGATCGCCCAGGCTCACACCGTCCAGCCTCACCTCGCCCGCGTCGGCGCGCATCAGCCCCAGGGCGACCTTGAGGGTCACCGATTTTCCTTGGCCGGAACCGCCGATGATCACCAGCGACCGGCCTGCCGTGACGCTGAGATTGAGGCCATCGAGAACCGGGACGCTGTCGAAACGCTTGCGGACGCCTCGCCATTCCAATTTGGGAAGGCCGCTCATCGGTGCGTGAACAGCGTGGTCAGCAGATAGTCGCTGGCGAAGATCAGGATGGCGGAGGAGACCACCGCATGGGTCGTCGCCCGCCCGACGCCTCTCGCCCCGCCCGAGGCGTTATAGCCGTGGTAGCAGCCCATGAGGGCGACGATGAAGCCGAACGCCGTCGCCTTCAGCAGGCCGGAGCCGACATCCCAGAGCTGAAGAAATGTGGCGGTGTTGCGGACATAGACCGTCGAATTGAACCCGAGCACCCGCACCGCCACGAGCCAGCCCCCGGCGACGCCGATGATATCGGCGACCAGGGTCAGCAGCGGCAGGGCGATGACGGCCGCGGCCAGCCGCGGCGCCACCAGATAGCGCATGGGGTCGGTGGAAAGGGTTCGCATCGCATCGATCTGTTCGGTCGCCCGCATGGCGCCGATTTCGGCGGCGATGGCCGCCGACACCCGGCCGGCCAACATCAGGGCGGCCAGCACCGGGCCGAGCTCGCGGGTGATTCCCAAGGCGACGATCTGCGGCATCACCTGTTCGGCGTTGAACCGGCCCCCGCCCGAGAAGATGTTCAGCGCCAGCGCCGCGCCGGTGAACACCGCGGTCAGGCCCACAACTGGCAACGAGAAGAAGCCGATGGCGAGGAGCTGGCGCAACGCCTGGCCGGGAAACCATGGCGGCGTGAATACCACCGCGATGCCCCGCAGGGCGAACATAGCCACCGCGCCGGCCGCCCGCGCCGCGGCCAAGGCTGAACGCCCAATGCCGCGCACCGGATCGAGGACGCGGAACCGCCGCACCGCGCCGGCGGTCATCCTATCGGGCTCCGGAAACGGGGCGGGCCGGCGCGGCCGCGCCGGCCGCGGGCGGCTGCGGCCGGATGACCTGACCGATCAGGCCGAACAGATCAACCGCGCCCTGGGTATTTTCGATCTCGCCGCCCGCCTTCAGATCTTCCTCCGCGCCGCCCGGCGAGATGGCCACATGCATCCCGCCCAGCAGGCTGTCACTGGTAATCTTGGCGGTGGAATCCGCCGGAAGCTTCACCTTGGGTTCAAGGCTGAGCCGCACGACGGCCAGATAGGTTTTGGGATCGAGGGTGATTTCGGACACCGTGCCCACCTTGACCCCGGCGACACTGACGCTTGCCCCCGGCGCCAAAGCGCCGACCTCGCCGAACTTGGCCTTCAGCTCATAGCTCCCGGCCGGCCGGCCCACGCCGCCGACGCTCAGGGAATAGACCAGGAACCCCGCCGCCACGGCGAGCACCGCCAGGCCCATGATGGTTTCGGCCCATTGTTCGCGCAACTTGAGTTCCTTTCGAGGACGGGTCGGCAAGGGTGCGGCGGCAGCTTGCCCGGTCATCGCTGGCTGACGGCGGGTCGCTGCGCGTCGCGCTGCAGTTGCGCGATCAGCACCTCGACGTCGCCGCCGGCGTTGTCCATCGTCGAGACAAAGTCCTGCTGTTGGGTGATCGCGAGCCAGACGCCCTTGAACTGCACATCGACAACCTTCCAGGCGCCGCCGGACCCCAGCACGCGCCAGGCCACGGCGGCCGGACGCGCCATCTGTCCCCCCGAGACGAGGGTGTTGACGATCACGTCGCCCGGCTTGCGGACAACCGAGCCGGTCACCTTCAGCGTTTCACCCCGATAGTCGTCCAGGCGGTTCTTGTAGGCGGTCTCGGCATAGGCCCGGAAGGCGGTGCTGAACTGTCGGCGCTGGTCGGGGGCGATCGTGCGAGCATATTTTCCCAGCACGAAATTGGTGATCTTGGGGACGTCGGCGAGATCGTCGATCGCCGGCCGGAACTTGGCGGTCTTCTGCGCCGGGCTCAGCCCCTGGTCGGCCAGGATCGACAGGATCCTCTGAGCCCCGGCCTGCACGAACTGTTCAGCGCGCGAATCCCCGCCGCGCGCGGCCGTGACATCGGCCATGGCGGTCCCGGGACGGCCAAACGCCGCCACGGCCAGGATGGCGACGATCCGCAGGTAGAAATCCCGGCGGCGGGCGCCGCGGCCGAAGGTGCTGAAGTCTGAACTGGTCATCGCGATCCTGTTAAATCTAAGCGGGCGCGATCCGGCCGCCCGAGGCGATTGAAGCGATCAAGGCTTGGCGGGCGTTGCGTCAAAGTCCGGCAGAGTCGCTGCCTTGCCACTCGCCGACTGGACCATGAACACCCTGTTCTGCGCGTAGGCGGACCGGGTGGTGACATAGGGATCTGTGGCGTCGTCCAGCGCCCGGATCGCCCCGTCGCCGTTGGCCCGCCGGTCGAGCTGAGAAACGCCCGTCCGGGTCGCGCCGAAGGTCGTGGTCATGCCGCCCGCAACGAGCGAGACAGGATCGGTCAGCAGATCGACAATACGGCCGAAGCCGTCTCTGAGATCGAGCGGGCCGACCAGTGGGACATAGAGGTATGGCCCTGGGCGGGCTCCATAGCGCCCCAGGGTCTGGCCGAAGTCGGCGCTGTGCGCGGCCAGGCCAAGATCGGCGCCCACATCGAACAGGCCCAGCAGTCCTATGGTCGAATTGACGACAAATCGGGAGGCGCTCGTCGCCGCGCGCCGACCGTGGCCTTGAGCCGCGTCGTTGAGGGCGGTTCTGGGCTCGCCAAGATTGAACACGACCGCGCCAATTCGGCGACGGATCGGCAGGGGCGCCAGGCGAATGTAGGCGTGGGCGATCGGCCCCAGCACCAGGCGGTCCAGCCCCATGTTGAAGGCGAAGATTCGACGATTGAGACCCTGCCAGGGATCGTACTGAGGCGGCGCCTCGTCGTCGAAGGGCGCGACCATGTCCGGCGCCGGGGCGGGCGCGGGCGCCGACGTGACGGCAGGCGGGGGCTGCGCCTCGATCCTCGGCGGGGCGGCCAGCGCGGGCGAAGCCACCGTGACCAGGGCGGCGGCGATCATCGCGCCCAGACCTTGCAGGCGGCGCCTGGAGGTGGGCGCTTGCGGTCCGCGGGCGACATCGGCCCAAGGCTTCCCAGCCACCCTACGCGCGGAGTCCTCATCGCTGAGACAACCGTCCTGATGCCGTTCCATATGCGATGGGTTTTCAAGTGCGTGACCGAGAACTCGGCGCGTTCCCAAGAAGAGGACGGAGCAGGCCGGCCGCGGCCTCACCGAAAGGACCCCGGCCCGATGCCGGAGCGGCGCCTGGCGTGCGTCAGTTCGTGGGCTGCGCATTAACGTGGCCGGCCAGCAGCTTCACCTGAATAGGCGTCCCAAAGAAATCCTTCGACGCCCATCCATCTCCCACATGCGCGCTCGCGGGGAACGCCGGGCAATAGCTGAACGGGAAACTGGTTGGCCTCTGTTGTCGGAGGCAGATCTTCTCGCCCTTCTGGGTCCAGGCGCCCGAGAACGGTTTGTGGGTGCGACCGATCCCGGTCCACGTCCCGCCCGGCTCAAGCCAGATTTCCTGAGTCCGGCCGTCCGGATAGGTCGTGGCCACGGTATTGCCGAACGCGGCCGCAACCCCTTCCGCCTGGGCGCTGAACGCCAAGCCCGGAACCAGCGACACCAGGACAAGCCCGGCGCGAATAAGCGATCGTCTCAGGCGCGGATGCAAGGTTGGGCCGGGCATAGTTCGAGATCCTCTCATCCCGCGCCAGTTCGGGGCGCAGCGGTGAGACGAAGACGCGGGGCCCTGCCCCCAGGTCCGGCGGTCGTCAGCGCATCCTATAGCTTGGCCTTGGCCGCCGCGGCCACGGCCTCGGCGGTGATGGCGAAATGCTTGTAGAGCACCTCGGCGGGCGCGCTGGCGCCGAAGCCGGCCATGCCGATGAAGGCGCCGTCCTCACCGATGAACTTCTCCCAGCCCATGCGGATGCCGGCCTCGACGGCCACCCGCACCGCCGTCTCGCCGATCACCTGCGCGCGGTAGTCGGCGGGTTGCGCGTCAAACAGCTCCCAGCAGGGTGTTGAGACCACGCGGGCGCCGACGCCTTCGGATTCCAGCAGGTCGCGGGCCGCCATGGCGACGGAAACCTCCGTGCCTGACGCGAAGATCGTCACCTCGGCCGGATGGCCCGCCCCGGCCAGTTGGTAGGCGCCGCGCGCCGACAGGTTCTCGGCCGCCACGAGGGTCCGCACCGCGGGGACCTTCTGGCGGGAGAGCGCCATCAGCGATGGCGCGGTCTTTGACGCCAGCGCCAGCTTCCAGCACTCGGCGGTCTCCACCGCGTCGGCGGGGCGGAAGACGTTGAGGTTGGGAATCGCCCGCAAGGACGCGACGTGCTCGACCGGCTGGTGCGTCGGGCCATCCTCGCCCACGCCGATGGAATCGTGGGTCATGACATGGATCACCCGGGCGCCCATCAGCGCGCCCAGGCGGATCGCCGGGCGGCTGTAGTCTGAGAACACCAGGAAGGTCCCGGAATAGGGGATCACGCCGCCATGCAGGGCCATGCCGTTCATCGCCGCCGCCATGCCGAACTCGCGCACGCCATAGTGGACATAGCGGCCGGCGTAGTCGGGGGCGTCGAAGGTCCCCATCCCCTTGACGATGGTGTTGTTGGAGCCGGTAAGGTCGGCCGAGCCGCCGACCATTTCCGGGACCGCCGGGATCAGCTGCTCCAGCGCCGCGCCAGAGTGCTGGCGGGTGGCGGCCGCGGGCTTCTCGGTCTCTGCCCGGGCGATGTGGGCGTCGATGGCGGCAAAGGCGCCGGGCGGCAGGTCACCGGCCATGGCGCGCTCGAACGCGGATTTCAGGTTCGACCCGGCCAGCGCCGCCTCCCACGCCTTGCGAACCCTGGCGCCCCGGCGGCCCGCCGCGCGCCAGGGCTTCAGCACCGCGTCCGGCACGGTGAAGGGCGGGGCGGTCCAGCCCATGGCGGCGCGCGCCGCGGCGATCTCGGGGTCGAACAGCGTGTAGCCGTGGCTGTGCGGATCGCCCTCCTTCGGCCCCGCGCCCCTGGAGATCTTTGTCTTGCAGGCGATCAGGGTCGGCCGGTCCTGCCGGGTCGCCCAGCGCAGGGCGGCGGCGATCTTGCCGAAATCGTGCCCGTCGACGGCCTTCACCGCCCAGCCGGCCGCCTTGAAGCGGGCCAGCTGGTCGCCCGTCTCGGCGATCGTCGCCTCACCATCGATGGTGGTGTTGTTGTCGTCGAACAGGACCGTCAGCTTGGCCAGCCGGAAGCGACCGGCCAGGCTGATCGCCTCGTGGCTGACGCCTTCCATCAGGCAGCCGTCGCCGGCGATCACCCAGGTCCGATGATCGACCAGCGCGTCGCCGAAGCGGGCGTTCACATGCCGCTCGGCCATGGCCATGCCGACCGCGGTGGCGAGCCCCTGGCCCAGCGGCCCGGTGGTGGTCTCCACGCCCGGGGTGTGACCGTACTCGGGGTGGCCCGGCGTATTGGAGCCCAGCTGCCGGAACGCCTGGATCGCGTCCAGGGTCACCGCCTTCACCCCGGTCAGGTGCAACAGCGCATAGAGCAGCATCGAGCCATGACCGGCCGACAGCACGAACCGGTCTCGGTCGTGCCAATCGGGGCGGGCCGCGTCGAATTTCAGGATCTTGGCAAACAGCACGGTGGCCACGTCGGCCATGCCCATCGGCATGCCCTGGTGGCCGGATTTCGCCTTGTGGACCGCGTCCATGGAACGCGCGCGGATGGCGTTGGCCATGGTCAGGAGGGGGGCGGGCATCGGGCTCCCGAGGTTTCTGGGTTGGGGTTAGGTCTTGGGGCGTCAGCGAATGCCGGGCGGGGTCGCACGCGGGCGGGCGGGGGTCAAGAATGGGTGGCGGGGATCGGCGCTTTCGAAGGCGGTCGATGCGGGTCTATAGATAGGCATCGGGAGGACGGCGATGACTGGCGGCGACAACGCCCTGGACCTGGCGGCCCGGCGGCTGGAACAGGCGGTGCATGTGCTGGAGCAGCGGCTCGCCCTGCGGCTGAAGGCGGCGGGCGCCGAAGCTGGCGGCCTGTTCGACCAGGATCGCGCCAATCTCGCCACCCAGCTTGATGAGGCGCGCGCGCGCGGGCGCGAGCTGGAGGCCGCCGGCGCCGAGGCCTCGGCCGCGCTCGGCCGCGCCATCGTCGAGATCCGCGCCGCGCTGAACGGCGCCGCGCCGGAGACCCCTTCTCTAGCCACCCCCTCCTTAACGACCGGGAAGCCCTGAGCCATGGCCCAGATCAGCGTCGAGGTGAACGGACGGCCCTATGCGGTCGGCTGTGAGGACGGCCAGGAGGCGCATCTTCTGGACCTGGCCGCGATGTTCGACCACCAGGTCCGCCAGGTCTCCCAGGACATGGGCCAGCTGGGCGATACCCGGCTGTTCCTGATGGGCGCCCTGTTGCTCGCCGATGAACTGGCCGACGCCCGGGCGCGGCTGGCCGCCCTCAAGGCCGATCTCGACCGCGCCCAGGCCGACCGCGGTCGCGCCGAGACCCGCGCCGTCGCCGCCCTGGAAACCGCCGCCAAGCGCATCGAGAACCTGGCCCGCGAAGACGCATAGGCCTTGCCGCCTGTCGCCGTCGTGTCCGGCCAGGCTGATTCCGGGTGACGCGGAACGGCTCCGGACCAGACCACGCTCACAAGCGCGTTAAATTCACAATCTGCAATTGCGTGAACGCTTGGGCGAGGTTATCATCACGATACCGTTGAGACGACCTCACCTGCACGCCCTGTAATGGGCGGCAGAGCTGACAGACAGTGCGCTTGCTCGGCCAGAAATGGCCAAATTACCTCGTACACAGAATTCGTTTCAGGCCTGCATAGTCTTGGGATCTATCGATCCAGAGGGCGACGAATTCTGTCTTCAACGCGAGATAGTCGATTTCGCGACGTGAGAATTGCACCCTCTGATCTCGTGGGTGTTGGCGTCCTTGGTGGCGACGGCGAATCGCTTCGTCCCGCACCGCGAACAAGTGGGAGCAAATCGCATGGCGGCCCAGGATCTGACTCTGGAAGAAGGCGAGTCGTTCACCCTGTCTCCGGACTCGCACCGCATGAAGGCGGTCTACACGCGGGAAAATCCGCGATCCGCCGCCGAGGTGCGCAAGATCCTCGGCCTGAGCGCCGAGAGCGCCAAGGCGGTTCATGCGGCAGGGGGCTGCTGCAGCGGCCCGCAGCCACCGGCGGCGTCGGCTGCGGCCGACGACCTGGAATCCGAGGACCCCAATATCCGCGCCATGGCGCGTCGGGTGACCTATCAGGCGTTCAATGCGTTCGTGTACGGCTCTTCGCCATCCAGAGTTGCGCATCTGGAGCCGGCCTTTGACCGCTATCTGGCCGTCAACCAGGCGGTGCTCAACATCGCCCACCTCAATGACATCGAGGTGTTCGACGGCGCGACCCTGACCATCTCGGCGGCCACCCACGCGGTCTACGCCAACAAGGTGATCATCCACCGCACGGGCCGGATCGTCTGTATCGGCGCCAAGACCTGGCGGATCGCCAGCCTGGAGGGCCGCCGGCGCGATCTCTCACAATTCGTCGATTCCGGTGCGCTCGCCAGCGCAACGGTCGCCAAGATCGCCAAGCCCTGAGGAGGTCAGAAGATGCCGGACATCATCGCCAGAGGCGCGGACGGCGCGAACGGCTTCCCGGGGTCGGGCGGCCAGCCGGGGCAGCCTGGACAACAGGGTCAGCACGGAGTCGATCACTGGAACGGCGACGATCCCCCCAAGGACGGGCAACCGGGCGGCGGCGGCCAGCCCGGCTCGCGCGGCAACGACGGCGCCGCCGGCGAGTTCG
>NZ_JANMBF010000074.1:0-9110 GCF_031360265.1 Phenylobacterium sp. | reverse complement strand
CGTACCAAAGGGCACATTCCCACGCGTTACTCACCCGTCCGCCGCTCACCCGAAGGTGCGCTCGACTTGCATGTATTAGGCCTGCCGCCAGCGTTCGCTCTGAGCCAGGATCAAACTCTCAGGTTGAGTTGAGCACTGACTTATAGCGTCCCCAATTCCGAAGAACTGGTTGGCGTATAGTCTGCGTATTTCTTGACGAGTTCCCATTCACATCGATGCCCGAGAGCCGAAGCCCCAGGGTATTGATATTCATGGTATTGTCTTCAAGAGACCGCAAGTTCGTCAGTGTCGAGGTTACCTGGTTAGGGTAACCGCCAGGACACCGCCGCCTGCGTTTCTCTTTCCAATTCAACGATGTCAAAGACCTGACCGACTTTCGCCGGTCCCACTGTTTAGCGCCGGTGGTCGGCGGAGGCGGCTATCTAGTTGCCGGTCTCTTGGGTGTCAATCGGTCCTTTCGGACTTTCGCGCCGCCGCCCGGATCGCTCCGGAAAATGGCGCAAAAACCACACCGGGCCGCCGGAGGGGCAACCCTCGTACAGTCGGTAGCGATTCGATTGAGGCTCGGGAAAATATCCATTTCGAAGAGAAATGCAAGGGGGGATTTCGCCCCTTCCAAAGCGCCTCGAAACCGGCCCGCCCGAGCGGGAGGCGCTATCTAGGGGGCGGTCGGGGGACTGTCAATCATCGTCTTGCGGCGGAGGACCTTTCCGCGGCGAGGAGCCTGGTCTTGCAGCGCGCCCCGCGGCCCTGGGGCCCCTTGAGCCTTGACGCCGCGCGTCAGCTCTGGCCGGGCGATCACGCCCGGGGACTCCCCCCGGCCTGGCGCGCCGCACCCTGCGCGAGACGCTGGCCGCGCAGCGGCGTCAGGGTGTGATTCGGCGGTTCAGCTCGCCGCGATATAGGCTTTCAGCCCATCGGCTTCGGCCTCGACCTCGGAGATCTTCCATTTCACCAGGTCGCCGATGGAAACGATGCCCACCAGGCGGTCATCCTTGCAGACCGGCAGGTGGCGGATGCGCCGGTCGCTCATCCGGGCCAGCAGCGAATCGACCGTCTCGCCCGGCTGGGCGAACAGCACGTCGCGGGTCATCACCGCCGACACCGGCTTTTCGAGCGCGGAGCCCCCGCCCTCGGCCATGGCGCGCACCACGTCGCGTTCGGAGACGATGCCCGCCACCCGCTCGGCGTCGAGCACCACCAGCGCGCCTACGCGCCGGGAATGCAGCAGCGCCGCCACCGCCGCGATGGTCTCCGACGGGCTGACGGTGAACACCGTGTCGCCCTTGGTCCTCAGAATCTGCGAGACAAGCATCGGTTTTTCCCGCTCCCACCTGTGTCTGGGGGCGCAGCGTCGCTCAGAACCCGCGGCGCATCAACGCACGCCCGCGTGAGGCTGCGGACCCGAATCTAGGCGCGCGGCGCCAGGCGGGCGAAGGGACCGATCAGCAGCAGGCCGGCGGCAAAGCCGATCAGGTGCGCCTCCCAGGCGATGCCGGCGCTGCCCGAGCCCGGCAGGAAGGCCCCGCCGAACAGGGCGATGATCAGGTTGATGACGATCCAGCCCCCGCCCATGCCCAGCACCGAGCGGGAGAACATCGGCCCCGGCCGGCCGTCGGCGCTGCCGATCAGCCGCGCCGCGCCGCCCATAAGGCCCGACACCCCCCCCCACGCGCCGACGATCAGCGCCGGGCTGCCGGGATGGACGCCCGCATAGCCCAGGTTCGCCAGCACCCCGGTCAGGAGATAGAACCCGAAGAACAGCAGCGCGCCCTCGATCTTCGGCCCGAACAACCTGGCCAGCGGCGTCGAGAACGCCAGGGCGAACGCCCCGTTCATCATCGCGTGGGACCAGCTGCCGTGCAGGAAGATGGCGGTGATCACCGTCTCCCAGCGTCCCGGAACCAGGTTGGCCGGGGCGAAGGCGTAGGCCGTCTCCACCGCGTCTATCGGAAACAGCGTCTGCACCCCGTAGCCCGCGACGATCAGCACGACCACCGCAACCGCCTGCCAGGGCGCGTTGAACGCCGGCTCGCGCGCCGGGCGGCCCGTCGGCCGGGGCTCAGGTCCGGAGGACCAGGGTTCGGACGGCGGCGGGGTCTGTTCGAAACGCGATTCGGTCATCGGCCTCATTTAGGCGCTTTGCCGCGCTCGCGCGACAGCGCCTCTCCTTGGGTTCAAGCCCGCCTTGCCTTGCCGCCATCTTGCCTTAAGCGCGCCATGGAGCTTGGCGATGGTGCCAGCCCTTGTCGGACGACTTCAGGACTTTTCTATGATCCGTACCCTGCGCGCGAGCCTGGCGCTCGCCGCCGCGCTCTGTCTCTTCACGTCCGTCCCGGTCCGCGCGCTCGACTTTCCGCACCTGCCGCGGTTTGGCGCCGCGGCGCACGCCGCGCCGGCGAGTCCGCCTTCGGGCGCCTGGCCGCAGGCCGGCTCGGACGTCCGCGCCGATCCAGACATCCGCTTCGGCGTGCTGGCCAACGGTCTGCGCTACGCCATCCGCCGCCAGTCCATCCCGGCGGGGCAGGCCGCGATTCGCCTGCGCTTCGACGCCGGCTCGCTGATGGAGACCGACGCACAGGCGGGCCTCGCCCACTTCCTCGAGCACATGGCCTTCAACGGCTCCAAGGCCGTGCCTGAGGGCGAAATGGTCAAGATCCTGGAGCGCCTGGGCCTGGCCTTCGGCGCCGACACCAACGCCTCCACCACCTTCGACCAGACCGTCTACAAGCTCGACCTGCCGAAGACCGACGACGAGACCGTCGACACCGCCTTGAAGCTGCTGCGGGAGGCGGCCTCCGAACTGACCATCGCCCCGGCAGCCGTCGACCGCGAGCGCGGCGTCGTGCTCTCCGAGGAACGCTCCAGCGACAGCCCCTCCTACCGCGTCTTCAAGGCGCGCCAGGCGTTCCTGCTCCGCGGTCAGCTGATGCCCACCCGCCTGCCGATCGGCAAGGTGGAAGTCCTGAAGAGCGCGCCGGCCAGCCTGATCGCCGACTTCTATCGCCACTACTACCGCCCCGAGCGCGCGGTGCTGGTGATTGCCGGCGACATTGACCCCGCTGTCATTGAGGCCAAGATCCGCGCGCGGTTCGGCGACTGGGTCGCGCAAGGGCCCGCCGGGCCCGAGCCCGACCTCGGCAAGGTCGCGCCCCGCAAGACCGAGGCGAAGCTGGTGATCGAGCCGGGCGCGGCGCTTAACGCCCAGATCGTCTGGGTGCGCCCGCCGGACCTGCGTCCCGACCGCCTGGCCAAGCGGCGCGCCGATGTGATCGAGCAGCTGGGCTTCTCGGTGCTGAACCGCCGGCTCTCGGCCCTGGCGCGCTCGCCGACACCGCCGTTCCTTGGCGCGGTGGCGTTCAAGACCGACCAGGGCCGGTCTGCTGAGGTGACCATGCTCAACCTCGCCGCCCAGCCGGACGGCTGGCGCGAGGCGCTGGCCGCCCTCGACCGCGAACAGCGCCGCGCGGTCCAGTACGGCGTGCGCCAGGACGAGCTCGACCGCGAAATCGCCGAGGCGCGCGCCGCCGCCCAGGCCGCCGTCGCCGGCGCCGCCACCCGCCGGCCGGCTGCGCTCGCCGACGAGATTGTCAGCTCCCTGGATGACGCCCAGGTGGTCACCAGCCCCGCCGATGACCTGGCCCTCTTCGACGCCGCGGTGAAGGGTCTGAAGGCCGAGACGGTCTCCGCCGCCCTGAAGGCCGCCTTTACCGGCGAGGGCCCCTTGCTGTTCATGGCCTCGCCCAGGCCGATCGCCGGCGGCGAGACCGCGATCCTGGCCGAATACGCCGCCACCCGAAAGCTCGCCGTGGCCGCACCCTCCGCACCCCACGCCGTCGTCTGGCCCTACACCAGCTTCGGCGCGCCCGGAAAGGTGGTCGAGACGCAGGACGTCACCGATCTCGACGCCGTCTTCATGCGCTTCGGGAACGGCGTGCGCCTGACCATCAAGCCCACCAAGTTCCGCGACGACGAGGTTCTGGTCCGCGTCAATATCGGCGACGGCCTGGCCGCCCTGCCCAAGGATCGCCAGAGCCTGGCCTTCTTTGGCGGGGCCTTCATCGAGGGCGGGCTCAAGCAGATCGACAACGAGGACACCGAGCGCGTGCTGGCGGCCCAGGTCTATGGCGCGCGCTTCAGCCTGGGCGAGAACGCCTTCGTGCTCAGTGGCGCCACCCGCACCGGCGACCTGGAGACCCAGATGCAGGTGCTCGCCGCCTATGTGTCCGATCCGGGCTGGCGCGGCGAGGCGTTCCGTCGCCAGCAGACCGGCGCCCGCACCGTCCACGACCAGATGGAAGCCACCGACTCAGGCGTGCTCAACCGCGAGCTTTCCGGCCTGTTGCACGCCGGCGACCGCCGCTTCACCTTCCCCAGCCGTGACGAGCTGGCCAAGGCCCAGCTTGGCGACCTGCAGGCCCAGATCGCCCCGCACCTGATGTCCGACCCCATCGAGGTGGTCATCGTCGGTGACATCACCGTGGAAAAAGCCACCGAGGCGGTGGCCCGCACCTTTGGCGCCCTGCCGGCCCGGGCCCCGGCCGCGCCCCTGCCCGCCGCACAGCTCCAGGTCGGCTTTCCCGCCGGCGCCGCGGCGCCGATGGTCCTGACCCACAAGGGCCGCGCCGACCAGGCGGTGGGCTACGTCGCCTGGCCGACCACCGACCTGTGGGCCAACCCGCAGCGGGCGCTCGACACCGACGTGATGGGCCAGGTGATGGAACTGCGGCTGATCGATGAGCTGCGCGAGGCGCAGGGCGCCACCTATTCGCCCTCGGTGACCTATCAGCACAGCCAGACCTGGACCGGCTGGGGCTATCTGGCCGCCAGCGTCGAAGTGCCCCCGGCCAGGCTCGACGGCTTCTACCGAGATGTGGC
Organism: Phenylobacterium sp.; assembly: GCF_031360265.1. Taxonomy (GTDB): domain Bacteria; phylum Pseudomonadota; class Alphaproteobacteria; order Caulobacterales; family Caulobacteraceae; genus Phenylobacterium. Next base: position 4,232 of record NZ_JANMBF010000074.1, on the reverse strand, counting down.
GAAGATCGCCGCCGACCTGCGGACCACGCCGATCACCGCCGACGAACTGGCGCGCGCCAAGAAACCCAGGCTGGACGGCCTGCAACGCTCGCGGCTGACCAACCAGTACTGGCTGTCCGAGCTCTCCGGCGCCCAGGCCGATCCCCGCAGGATCGACTTCATCCGCAAGATCATCCCCGGCACCGAAAGGGTCACCGCCGCCGACGTCCAGAGCGCCGCGCAATTCGTCCTTCAGGACGACAAGGCGTTCCGGCTGGAGGTCAAGCCGGCGGCGAAGTAGCGGTGGTCCGCGTCATGGGGAGGGTGGCTATTACGCAAGACCGGGCCGGGCTCACGCCGCCTTCAGCCCGTCGCCGTGGACCGGAACCTCTTCCGCCGGCAGCGGCGCCCGGCCGCGGATCACGTCGGCGATCTTTTCGGCGATCATGATGGTCGGGGCGTTGGTGTTGCCCCCTACCAGGGTCGGCATCACCGAGGCGTCAACCACCCGCAGGCCGGCCAGCCCCTGCACGCGGCATTCCGCGTCGACCACCGCCATGGGGTCGCCGGCGGCCCCCATCCGGCAGGTGCCCACCGGGTGATAGATGGTCTCGGCCGTGCGCCGGATCCAGGCGTCGATCTCGGCGTCGGTCTGCACCGCGACCCCCGGCGCATATTCCGCGCTGACATAGGCCGCCAGGGCCGGCTGGGCGGCGACCTCGCGGATCATCCGCACGCCCTGGCGCAAGGACCGGCGGTCCTCCTCGGTCGACAGATAGTTGGCGAAGATCGCCGGATCTTCGAACGGATCGGCGGACTTCAGGCCCACCCGCCCGCGCGATTCCGGGCGCAGCTGACAGACGTGGAAGGTGAACCCGTCCTTGGCCACCGACACCTTGCCGTGGTCCTGCATGATCGCCAGCACCGTGTGGATCTGCAGGTCCGGCCGGTCGAGATCGGGCCGCGAGCGCAGGAAGGCGCCGGATTCCAGCATGTTCTCGCGCCCGATGCCCTTGCCGAACAGCAGGTAGGAAAGCCCGATGCCCAGGGTCCGGATCAGGCCCTTGCGCAGGGAATAGAGCGTGATCGGCTTGGGACACTCATAGTTCAGGCTGACGTCCAGGTGGTCCTGCAGGTTGGCGCCGACGCCCTTCAGCGCGTGGACTACCGGCACCCCATGGGCCGACAGCTCTTCCGGATCGCCGATCCCCGACAGCTGCAGGATGTGCGGCGACTGCACCGCGCCCGCGCAGAGCAGCACCTCTGCGTTCGCGTGGATGACCCGCCGGGACTTGGTCTTCTCGTCATGGATCTCGACGCCGACCGCCCGGCCGGCCTCGACGACGATCCGCGTGGTCCGGGCCCCGGTCAGGCAGGTCAGGTTCGCCCGCGTCAACGCCGGGTGCAGGTAACCTCGCGCCGCGCTCCACCGCTGCCCGTCGTGAATGGTCAGCTGGTAGGGTCCGAACCCCTCCTGCTGGAAACCGTTGAAGTCGGCGGTCAGCGGATGGCCGGCCTCAGCGCCCGCCGCGATGCTCGCCGAATAGATCGGGTTGGGCGAGGCGGCGCGTGAGACCTTCAGCGGCCCCTCGCCGCCGTGCCACGGATCGGCCCCGCCCTCGAAGCTTTCCGAGCGCTTGAAATAGGGCAGCACGTCGGCATAGCCCCAGCCCGCCAGCCCCATCTGCCGCCACTGGTCATAGTCGCGCGCGTGGCCGCGGATATAGATCATGCCGTTGATCGACGATGACCCGCCCCAGCCCTTGCCCCTGGGCCACCACAGCCTGCGGTCGTCGAGGTTCGGCTCCGGCTCGGTCCAGAAGCCCCAGTTCTGCGGCCCCTTCTTGCTGATCAGCCCGCCGACGCCGGCCGGCATCTTGATCATCAAGGCCCCGTCCCTGCCGCCGGCCTCCAGCAACAGGACCGTCTTGTCGCCGTCCTCGGAGAGCCGGTTGGCGAGCACGCAGCCCGCCGAGCCCGCCCCGATGATGATATAGTCGTAGCGATCCATGGCGCGGCTTGGTCCTGATCGGTGATTACCTGGCCGCCGAACCTGACGCAGGCGTCACTTTCTGGCAAGCACGTCTAGACGAAAGCCGCCACCTCTGCCGGTGGGAGGGGATCCTCCCCGAACCGGTTCGGACCGGTCTGGCCCTTCAGGCAACCCATCTCGACAAGGCCCCAGATCGAGAACGGAAGCCCCAGAAGCGCAAACAGGGCGCCGACCGCCCGGGCGCCCTGGTCGGGGCTGTACTGCGTCAGTTCGCCCGGCAAGGACAGCAACAGCGGCAGCCCGGCGAACAGCAGCAGCCACCACGCCGACTTGCCCCGGTCGTGCAACCTTCGAGCGCCGTTGGCGAGGCTTGCGTACATCAGGGCGAGAAACACCGGGACCAGCACAATCATAAGGATGGGAAGGATGGCCGCCATCACCCCCGCCAGCACCCCACAGAGCATAAAGATCCCGAAGATCGACAGGACGAAGAGCCAATAGCGGCGGCGATTGATGCGGCCGTCGAACGACAGATAGCCCAGGAGCGCCGTCACGATTTCCTCCAGACAATACCGAAGCTGCGCCTTAGGTGATCTTCTTTTGTTCTCCTCGTCAAGCGGCAGTTATATACTTGACGGAACAGGCTAGACGGTCGATAAAGGTGGGGAAGGAACAACCCCATGAACTTGACCGACAAAATCTTCCACGACGACGAAGCCGCCCGCCTTCACCTTGAAGCGCAGCGCTGGCCCGATGGCGCGTATTGCCCCCATTGCGGCGAGTGCTCGGCGGTGACGCTGCTGGGCGGCAAATCCACCAAGCCCGGCACCTACATCTGCAAGTCCTGCCGCACCAAGTTCACGGTCACTGTCGGCACGATCTTTGAGCGCAGCCACATCGGCCTCGCCAAATGGATGTTGGCGTTCCGCATGATGGCGGCGGGCAAGAAAGGCGTCTCCGCTCACCAGCTCCACCGCTCGCTCGGCGTGACCTACAAGACCGCTTGGTTCATGGCCCACAGGATCAGGGAAGCCATGCGCCTCGACGCGCCTGAGCCCATGGGAGGCCCCGGCAAGGTGATCGAGGCCGACGAAACCTATGTCGGCGGCAAGGTCGGTAACAAGCACGCCAAAAAGCGCCTGCGTCCCGATCTAGAAGCCGACCTGAAGCAGAAGGTCGTGACCCTGGTCGAGCGCGACGGCGCCGCGCGTTCGTTCCACGTCGCCAACGTCACGGCGAAGACCCTGCGTACCGTCATCGTGACGAACGCCAGCCGCAAGTCTCACCTGATGACGGACGGCCACACCGGCTATCGCAGCGTCGGGCGCGAGTTCGCGTCACACTCTTCGGTCGATCACTCCGCTGGCGAGTACGTCCGCCAGGGCCACCACCACAGCAACACGGTCGAGAACTACTTCTCGATCCTGAAGCGCGGGATTGTCGGCACCTTCCACCACGTCTCGGAAGCGCACCTGTCGCGCTATCTGGACGAGTTCGATTTCCGCTACTCCAACCGCTCGGGTCTGGGCGTCGATGACGCAGCCCGCGCCGATCTGATGCTCAAGGGCTCCACCGGCAAGCGCCTGACTTATCGGCGGTCTAACGAAAGCTCGCACGCGTAAGCAGAAGGCGCGGAAAATACGGGCGAAACGCCGACTCCAGCGCAAGGCCGACTCGATTTAGAATATCAGCGCTCGTTGTGCGTCATGAGCGCCCGACTTCCGGTGTCGGCCCCATTTGGCGGGGCTACAGCCCCGGAGGGGAGGTGATTTTCTTGAAGTACGAAACGCGCAAGGTCGGTCGCGACTCCGGCAACGGCAAGTTCATTCCCCGCAAGGAGGCTGAACATCGCCGCGACGCCGAAGTCGAAACCGTCCGCTATCCGAAGAAGTCGTAAGACTTCCTAGGAGGGGGTCGCAGCGGTCTTAGCGGGCTTGCTGCGGCCCTTTCTCTTTGAATCCGTGGAGTCGCTTACTCGTTCCTTAACCGCCGCCTTGTGCGGCTTCGGCGGCGTCCGCAGTGCGTTCGCGACACCACGGTCAAAGCGCTCTTGAGCGCCAGGTTCATCTTCAGGGGGCTTATCGGTCATGACGGACGGGAAGATCCGATTGCTGAGACGCGATGCGGCGGCATTGGTCGTTGGTCGCCTGATCCTCGCGTGGGGTGAGGTCGATCAAATGATCGAAGAATTGACACTTTACATGTGGAGGGCGCTTCAAGCACCAGCCCAGCTCGCCAACGGTAAAATCGAGCCGCCACC
>NZ_JANMBF010000070.1:0-5224 GCF_031360265.1 Phenylobacterium sp. | reverse complement strand
CGGACGGCCTGAAAGGCCGCGCCGGGACCCAGAACGGCGTGCGCTGGACTCTGGGTCCCGGCGCTTCAGCCTGCGTGCGCAGGCTTACGGCCGGGATGACAGAGAAAATTTGTATTCTGTTAACCCGAGTTCGGAGCCCTGCTGAACCCTGTCGCGCGGTTGACGCCCGGCGTGGATCGCGCACCATCACGCGATGATCCGCACCGTGATCCTTTGGGCGCTGGTTATGGCCGCAGGCGCCCTGGCGCTGCGCTGGCTGGAATTCCAGTACCTGGCGCGGCTGCTCTCCTGGCGGATCTATGTCACCGCGATCGGCATGGCCTTCGCCGCCGGCGGAGTCTGGGTGGGGTGGAAGCTGACGTGGCGGGCGCCGTCGACAACCTTCGCGCGCAACACCCTGGCGCAGCGCGCGCTCGGGGTCACCGGCCAGGAGATGCGGGTGCTGGAACGCCTGGCCGCCGGACAGTCCAACAAGGAGATCGCGCGGGCGCTCGGCCTGTCGCCCAACACGGTTAAGACCCACCTCGCCAACCTGTTCGCCAAGCTGGAGGTCGCCCGGCGCACCCAGGCGATCAGCAAGGCGCGCGACCTCCAGCTGATCCCGTGACCGGACCCAGAGCCCGCCGAAGGGGTCAGGCGCACGATCTCACCCTTTCGGGCGATACCGTTCGCAAAGCCGCGCCGGCAGGCTCCCGGCGAACCTCAAGGGAGCGCACACCATGACCCGCCTCATTCTCACCTACGGCCTGATCTCCGGCCTCGTCATCATCGCCAGCACCCTGGCTCTCATCATCGCCTTCGGCGACGGCAATATCTGGACCGGCTACCTGATCATGCTGGTGGGCCTCTCCGCCATCCTGGTGGGCGTCAAGCAGCACCGCGACCAGGCGCTGGGCGGGGTGATCAGGTTCTGGCCCGCCTTCGGGCTCGGCCTGGGCATCGCCGTCGTCGCCTCGCTCATCTATGTGGCGGTGTGGGAGGTCTATCTGGCCGCGACCCACTACAGCTTCATGGACAAGTACGCCTCCGCCATGCTCGCCGCCAAGCGCGCCGCGGGCGTCACTGGCGCGGCCTACGCCAAGGCGGTGGCCGAGGCCCAGACCCTGCGCGTTCAGTACGCCAACCCGCTCTACCGCCTGCCGGAGACCTTCGTGGAGATCTTCCCGGTGGGCCTGCTGGTCGCCGGGGTCAGCGCCGCACTGCTGCGCAATCCGCGGTTCCTCCCGGCGCGGTCGCGGCCGGCCCCGGCGGTCTAGCGGCGGTTGGCGGCGGCGGCGCGGACGCGGGCGTTGGACTGGGCGAGTGTGGCGTCAGGAATGGTGGCCAGAGCGGCGGTGTCGATCATCGGCAGTGGCGCCCCGGGGGCGGGAAGGGGCCCCAGGCCGAGCGCCGGTCGGGCGCCGGCGCGGGCCAGGTCGACCAGCGCCTGCTCGGTCCGCAGGCGGAATTCCAGCGCAAAAAGTTCGTTGGTCAGGGCGACGTCACGGGTGCGGGCGGCCAGGGCGGCGGCGAAGGCGTCCGCATCCCGGGCCTGGGCCAGCGCGCGATAGTCCTGCGCGCCGGCGGTGGCGGCGGTCATGACGGCGGCGAGAAGCAACAGGGTGCGCATGGAGCCTGCCGGTGGAACGGCCGTCCGCGGCTCGGGTTGCCGCCTATTCCTTGCGTGCGACATGGAAGCGGACCAGCTGTTCCTTCGGCGCGGTCCATTCGGGGCTCAGTTCGACGGCCTTCTGATAGTCGAAATAGGCCGCCTTGAGGTCGTCCAGGCCCTCATAGGCCAGCGCGCGGTTGTAGTAGGCCTTGGCCGGCTCCTCGGTGCCCAGCGCGATCCCCCTGTTGAGGTCGGTCAGGCCGTCGGCGTAGCGGTGCTCGCCGATCGAGGCCGCGCCGCGATTGACGTAGGCCTCGCCGAGGTCAGGCTTGATGTGGACGGCCTGGTTGAAATCCTTGGTCGCCGCCTGCCAGTTCGACCGGCGCATCCGCAGGACGCCGCGGTTGACCAAGGTGCCGGCGCGGTCGCGGGGACTGAGCTGTTCCTCCTCCAGCGACTGGGTGCACGGCGCCTCGAAGCGGGGTTCCGATTTGCCGGCCATCGCCGCCCGCGAGCAGGCTTCGGCCAGGCCGCCGCCGATCACCGTCACCGAGGCGCGGGTCGCACCCGCCACGACCAGCGCGCCAAGCGCGGCTGCACAAAGGATGAGACGCTGCATCGAGATCGCTCCATCGGGCCGCTGGGCGACGGAGGCCGCCCACCGGCGTTCGACGCGTCAGACTCTTCCTGTGGCGCCCCGCTGTCAACGCGAAGCTGACCCGTCCCCGGGCGGTCGGTCGAGCGCCAGGTAGACGCTGTCGCACCACGCTTCGCCGACGAGCCAGGTGCGGCGCGCGCGGTGCGTCTCGCCAAAGCCCAGGCGCGCCAGCAGAGCCAGGCTGGCGGCGTTGCGCGGATCGACATCGGCGGTGAGCGTGGCGATCGGGAAAGCCGCGAAGAGGTGGGCGATGACGGCGGTCAGCGCCTCGGTCGCCAGGCCCTGGCCCCAGGCGTCGGGGTGCAGGATGTAGCCGATTTCGGGCAGCCGGTAGCAGCCGGCCTTGCCGATGACGCGGCCCTGGCGCTCGATCACAAAGTCGCGGCTTTCGCCCGGCGGCGCGGCGATCATCCGGTCCAGGACGTCGCGGGTCTGTTCGAGGTCGGCATGCGGCGGGGTGGACCAGTAGCGCATGGCGCGCGCGTCGCGGAACACCGCATGCAGATCGGCCAGGTCTCCGGGCTCGGCGGGTCGCAGGCGCAGCCGCGCCGTGAGGAGTTCCGCGGGGATCAAGGGCGGGGTTGCGCCGGGACCGCCGCCGCCTCGTCCCGAATGTCGTCCCCCGCGCTGGGGCGCGGGGCGGCGGGTGGGCTGGCGTCGCGCAAGGGGATCCTGGGAATCAGCAGCAGCGCCAACAGCGCCGCCGCCACCACCCACAGGCCCAGGGCGGCGTTCGGCCTGGCGGTCAGGAAGGTTCCGAAGACGGCGACGCCGGCCAGGGTGACGCGCCTCTCCGCCTCGGTGAATTGCGGTGCGGTCACAGCCGTCCCCCCGGGCCTGGCGGGCTATTTGCCGTCGACGGAATAGGCCAGCAGCACATTGACCCCGTTGGAGCCGACGCGGGCCGCGCCGTTATTGCCGCTGACCACATAGACCATGCCATTGGCCACGGTCGGGCCCATGCCATCGATGCCGCCGCCGGGCTGGCCCTTGACGCCGTTGACGGTGTCATAGGTGCGCGAGGTGGTGGAATCCTCCCACAGGATCTTGCCGGTCCCGGCGTCATAGGCGCGGAACCAGCCGTCGAGGCCGCCCTCCAGGACGGCGCCCGGGATAACGGCGGGCGCCGCCGACTGGGACCGGACGCAGCGACTGGGTTTGCCCTTGTCGCTGGCGTAGACGCACGGGGCCCTGGGCGCGGGCGTCGACCAGACGATGGCTCCGGTGGCGGGGTTGAGCGCATAGAGGCCGGCCCGGGCCGCCGGGCCGCGTCCGGAACCCGGCCGCATCTCGGCCATCAGCGGTCCGAAATCGGCGATCGGCACGAAGACGTGTGTATCGTTGGCGCCGATGCCCCATTCCACCCCGCCCAGCGCCGAGCCCACGCCGACCTGGGTCTTCCAGACCAGCGCGCCGGTGTCGGGGTTGAGGCCGTAGACGATGCCGGATTTCTGGCCGGCCACCAGCACCTGCTTGCCGCCCTTCAGGGTCATCAGGATCGGCGTGGCGCCGAAGTCGTAGTCGGGGCCCATGGGGGTCGGGCAGTTGCCGGAGGTCGAGGCCGGTCCGCAGCCCATGACGAAATTGTCGCGCTCCGTCACCTGGCGCCGCCAGCGGATCGCCCCGGTCCTGATGTCGAGCGCCAGCACCGCGTCGGGGCCGATGGTGTCCACGTCGGTATAGCTGTCGCCGGTGACGACATAGACCTGGCCGCGCTTCAGATCGAGCGACGGCGCTGCCCAGATCGCCGCGCCGGCCGGTCCGGTGACCTTCTGGCCGGTGTCCTTCTCGCGCACCACCCTGGCCGGTTCCGGGATCATGGTGGTCTTCCAGAGCAGTTTTCCGGTGGCCAGGTCGAGCGCCGCCAGCGAGCCGCGGAAGGTGCAGCAGGCGTAGCTCTTGCTCATGGCCGCGGCCTCCTCGATCGAGGAGATCGGCACGAGAAGGCGATCGCCGGCGATCACCGGCGATCCGGTCAGCACCGAGATCGGATGGGTCTCCAGCTCGGCGGACCGCCACAGTTGTTTGCCGGTCTGGGCGTCGAAGGCGCGCACGAGGCGGTCGTTCTGGCCGACCACCGTGAGCCAGCCGCTGGGCGAGATCGGCGACCTGATGACCATCGGCGTGGTGCGCGAGACCAGATCGTCCACCGACCAGTGGACGCAGCCCGTTTGGGCGTCGAGCGCGTAGAATCTGCCCGACCGGTTGGTGACGAACAGCCAGTCGCCGACCACGGTCGGCTGGCCGCCGCCGGTCATGGCGTAGGACCACTTGACCTTCAGCCGGGGCAGGTCGGCGGCGGTGAGGCCGGGCCGGCGCTGGAAGCGCGAGGATCGCGCGTCGAGGCCCATGCTTGCCCAGTCGCCGGGCGTGGCCCGGATCGGCGGGTTGGCGGCGCACCGGGGATCGGGCGTGCTTGGACCCTTGACCGCGATGCGCGGCATCTCGATGCCCGCGGGGCGACCCTGAGCCTGCGGACCCGCCATGGTCAGATAGGTCGCGACGGCCTGTTTGTCCACGTCCGAGAGCCCCTGGGCCATGGGCGTCATGATGCCGCCGGTCATGGCGTGGACGATGTCATCGGGGGTGCGCTGGGCCAGGGCGGCGCGGTCTGGCGCGCGCTGCACGCCGCCTTCGTGGCAGGCCTTGCAGCGGGCCTCATAGATGGCGGCGCCGGCGGCCGGAGTCTGGGCCTGCGCCGACCCCAAGACCGCCATGGCTGCCAGGCCCGCCAGGGCCAGGCTGGAAAGCCAGTTACGAGCTGACGGCAATGTGGAACCCCCCGTGAAATCTGTTCGTCTCATTCGGACTTGCCGAACCCATGATGGCCATGCCCGCCGCGGCGCCGGTGGTCACCCGCCCGGCTTCGGGGCGCTCCCCGCCGCCGCCGCGGGCGTGGCGTCGGGCGACGCGGCCGGACGCGGCGGGCCGCCGCCGCGGCGTGGCATCAGCTTGGCCGCCGCGGCCAGCTCGGC
>NZ_JANMBF010000036.1:0-2411 GCF_031360265.1 Phenylobacterium sp. | reverse complement strand
TGAGGCCGGCGGCGGCCAGCGTCTCGACCGCCCGGTCCAGCCAGGCCCAGTCAAAGCGCCCCGGCTCCGGCTCGATCCGGCTCCAGCCGAATTCGCCGATGCGCACCCAGCTCAGGCCCATCTGCGCCATCCGCCGCGCGTCCTCGGGCCAGTCGCCTTCGGGCCAGTGCTCCGGGTAGTAGCAGACCCCCAGCTTCATGCCGGCTCGCGCCTCAGATCGACCAAGTCCCGCCTCCGAACCGCGTCCCGCCCCGCCCCCCGGACCTTAACTCCACAGCGGAGACGAAGCCTTGAGCAGACGCGACATCATCAACAGGCGCGCCACCGGCCGGCCGTCAGCCGCATCCTTCAGCGTGCTCTCGTACCAGACCGCCTCGGTCTTGGGCGACTCGCCCAGCGCCACGACGCGCCCGTCCGCCAGATAGTCATGGTCCACGAAGACCGGTCCGTCGAGGAACTGCAGTTCGATCGCCCCGAACATGCCGACGAACGGGCCATCTGTGCGGAACAGCGGCCCTTCGACAGCGCGCAGGGCGTCGATGGCGATCGCCGGCGCCGCGACGACCTCGCCATGGATCTTGGCGTAGCCATAGGCGGCCATCGGCTCGGTGATGCCGCGCAGGCGCAGGACCGCGGTCTCGCCGTCGAGCCGGGTGGCGACGTCCTTGACCGCGTCGCCGACCGCGGAGCCGGCCAGCATGCGCAGGTCTGTCGCGGGCCGCGCCACGGCCAGGCGTTGGCGCAGCGCGGATTGCGGATCAGGGCCGCCGACCGACGCGGTGCCCTCGCACACCCGGCGATCCTCGGCGTCGAGCATCCAGGCCTCGGCCCGACGCAGGCCAGAGGCGACCTCCTGGCGCGGGCCGACGAAGGCGCGCACCGGCTCGCCATCGGTGGTGGCGTTGAGGAAATAGAGCGACAGGCCGCCGGTCCGCGCCCATTCCGGCCCGAACGCCGCCTCCAGCAGCGGCGGAAACTGTTCGAAATGGATGTTGCCCGCCACCGTGCCGCCGCGAAACCCCAGCCTGTGGGCTGTGGCGTCATCGTGGATCGAGCCGACGGAGTCCCTGGAGAAATTCACCGGCCGTCGCACCGGACCCGCCAGGGTCTCGCCGAGCGTCTCGACGCCGAAGGGCTGCGCAGCGTTCATTCCATCCTCCCCTTGAGGCGCTTGACCGGCGTCGGCCGAGCCGTCCTTATTGAACCAATCGTATAATAGCTCGCCAGGTTGTCTATGGACCTCGACATCTCCGACCGGGATCGCGCCTTCCAGGCCCAGGTCCGCAGCCTGATCGCGGAGAGCTTTCCAGCCGGCGCGCCCTACGACGAGGCGATCTGGCACGCGGCCCTGACGCGAAGGGGCTGGGCCGCCAACAAGTGGCCCGAGGCGTTCGGCGGCCCCGGCTGGACCCCGACGCAGAGCTTCATCTGGGAACGGGAGACCACGGCGGCCGGCCTGCCGCCACAGGTGGGGGGTATGGGCATGGGCATGCTGGCCCCGATCCTGTTCGGCTACGGCTCGAGGGACCAGCAGGATCGCTTCCTGCCTGACATCTTGGCCAACCGCGTGCGCTGGTGCCAGGGCTATTCGGAGCCCGGCGCGGGGTCGGACCTGGCCTCGCTGCGAACCCGGGCAGTGCGCGCGGGCGAGGTCTATGTGGTCGACGGCGAAAAGCTGTGGACCAGCGGGGCGCATGAGGCGGACTGGATGTTCTGCCTGGTCCGCACGGCGGTGGAGCCCAAGCGCCAGGCCGGGATCACCTTCCTCTTGATCGACATGCACGCGGCCGGCGTGACGGTGTCGCCGATCGTCTCGATCGATGGCCGGCACATGTTCAACCGGGTGGTGTTCGACGCCGTGGTCGTGCCGGTCGAAAACCGCATCGGCGAAGAGGGCCAGGGCTGGACCTACGCCAAGGGGCTGTTGACCCACGAGCGCACCGGGCAGGCGTTCGTCTCGCTGTCGCTGGACCTGGTGCGGCGCATCCGCCTGGCCGCCGCGACGATCCCCGGCGAGCAGGGGGCGCGGCTGATCGATGACCCGGGTTTCGCCGGCCGGCTGGGCCTGGCCGAAATCGAACTGCGGGCGCTGGAGGCCACCGAGATGCGAACGCTGTGGGAGGTGCAGGCCGGATCGGCGCCGGGCGCGCAGTCTTCGATGCTGAAGCTGAAAGGGACCGAGATCGTCCAGCGGATGACCGAATTCTTCGTGGAATGCGCCGGCCCCTATGCGGCGCCCTGGTTTCCCGCCATCGCCGGCCCCGCGCCGCCGCCTGTCGGACCGGACTGGGCAGGGCCGGAAGTGACGCGCTATCTCGAAGCCCGCGCCGCCAGCATCGCCGGCGGGTCCGACGAGATCCAGCGCAACATCATCGCCAAGCAGGTGCTGAAGATCTGAACCCTCAGGTGCG
>NZ_JANMBF010000016.1:0-20862 GCF_031360265.1 Phenylobacterium sp. | reverse complement strand
TCGGGTGCTGGGCGGCCAGCGGCGAGACGCCGAGCTTGTCGATGATCAGGAAGCCCAGGGTCTGCTGCTGGGCGGTCTGACAGGTGGCGACGACGAAGCCGTAGATCAGGAACGGGACGACCCGCGGATCGCGCCACATGGGACCGGCTCCGGACGGCGGCCCGGCATTGTCTTCGGCGGCGGCCTCCTCGGGTGTTTCGGCGGTCTTGCGCACGCTCTCCGGCAGGTAGCGCCAGACCATGAACAGCATGGCCGCCGCGATCAGTGCGAAGCTGAACAACGGCCCGGCCAAACCGACCACCGGATAGATGAACAGCGGCGCCAGAAACGGCCCGACCACGGTTCCGATGCCGAAGGCTCCGGCCAGCATGGCCATGGACTGGGTGCGCTGCTCGCGCGGCGTGTGGTCGGCGACATAGGCCTGGGTGGCCGGGTTCGACGCCGAACCGAACAGGCCGAAGAGCGCGCGCGCCAGCAGGAAGGCGATGAAGATCGCCAGCGGCGCAGCCAGGTGGCGCAGGCCCGCGCTGACCACGAATCCGCACAGCGTCATCGAGACCATGAAACCCGACAGACCAACCATCATCAGGGGCTTGCGGCCGTAGCGGTCGGAGGCCCGGGCCCAGAACGGCGACGCCGAGGCCCACAGGATGGCCGAGAGCGAGAACACCGCCACCACCATCTCGTCGGGCATGCCGATCGAGCGGCCGATCGCCGGCAGCACCGAGATCAGGCCGGTGTTGCCCAGGGCGGTGGCCACCGACACGCCGAAGATGATCGCGAAGGCGCGTTTGGGCAGGGCGCTGGGCGTGGGGCTGGTCGGGGCGGCTGAAACCATCCTTTGCCGATTAAGCCCCCCGGCCCGCCCGCGCAAATCGCAAGGCCCGTCCATCCGAAATTAAGCAATAACGGCGAAGGTCTCCGAGGCCCGCGGGAGACCCTATGTTCCAGATTATCGGTATTGTGCTGCTGTTCGGCCTGGTGTTCGGCAGCTTCATCATGACCGGCGGAAAGATCGCCGTGATCCTCGGCGCCCTGCCGCACGAGATGATGGCGATCGGCGGCGCGGCGATCGCGGCCTTCCTGATCTCCAACTCGATGTCGGTGATCAAGGGCTGCGCCGGCGGCATGGGCAAGGTGTTCTCCGGGCCGAAATGGAAGCCGGCCGACTATCGCGACCTGCTGTCGCTTCTCTACCTGCTGACCAAGACCATGAAGTCCAAGGGCGTCATCGCCCTGGAAAGCCACATCGAGACCCCCAAGGAGAGCTCGATCTTCTCGCGCTACCCGAAGATCCTGAAGGACCACTTCGCCGTCGATTTCATCTGCGACACCCTGCGGATGATGACCATGAACCTGGAAGACCCCCACCAGGTCGAGGATGCGATGGAAAAGCAGCTCGAAAAGCATCACCACGAGGCGTTGGGCGCGCCGCACGCGCTGACCAACATGGCCGACGCCCTGCCGGCGCTGGGCATCGTCGCCGCCGTGCTGGGGGTGATCAAGACCATGGGATCGATCACGGAGCCGCCGGCGGTGCTGGGCGAGATGATCGGCTCGGCCCTGGTCGGCACCTTCCTCGGCGTGTTCCTGGCCTATGGCCTGGTCGGCCCGATGGCCACCCGCATGGCCGCGGTGATCGAGGAGGAGACCGCTTTCTACAAGATCATCCAGTCGGTTCTGGTGGCCCACCTGCACGGCAACGCGGCCCAGATTTCTGTCGAGATCGGCCGCGGCAGCGTACCCTCCGGCGCCCAACCCAGCTTCCTGGAGCTGGAAGAAGCCCTGTCGGCGATCCCGCCCGAGGGCGCGCCGGCCTGACCTCCATGCTCGGCCGACCCGTCGGGCGACCCGGCGCCTGGATCTGGGATCACGGAACCGTGAAGTGGAGGCTTGCGCGGTTCGCCAGGCGGCGCATAGTTGACGTCCCCACCAGAGGACCAAACTCCATGACCTCCCAACTGCTCCGCAAGCTGCTCGTCGCCGGCGCCGCCGTCGCCGCGCTTTCCGTGACCGCCTGCAGCAAGCCGGCCGAAAAGACCGACGCTGCCGCAACCGCCGCCGCGCCGGCCGCCGCTGACGCCGCCGCCAGCGCCAATGCCGCCCAGAACGCCGCGGCGACCGCCGCCGACGCCGCCGCCGACGCCAGCAAGGCGACCGACGCCGCCACCCCAGCCCCCGCGCCGGCTGCGCCCGAGAAGAAGTAGGCGACCTGTCGCAAAACGGACCGAAGGGCCGCCCCTCCCCCCGGGGCGGCCCGTTTTCGTCGCGGCCCCCAGTTCCGCCGGCGAATAGCCTATCCTTCGCCGCGATGAGCGACGCCGCCCAGCCCCCGCCCCCCCAGGGGAACGCAGATGAGCCGCCCATCGGGAGCCCGCTCGTCTGGACGGCCGACGGCCAGCCGCGATCGCGGCTCTACGACGACGTCTATTTCTCCGCCGAGGATGGCCTGGCCGAGGCGCGGGCGGTGTTCCTGGCCGGATGCGGCCTGCCCGACGCCTGGCAAGGCCGCCGGCGGTTCGTTGTGGGCGAACTGGGCTTCGGGACCGGTCTGAACGGCCTGGCCCTGATCGACCTGTGGTCGCGGACCCGCCCGCCGGACGGCCGGCTGCACATCTTCTCCGTCGAGGCCCACCCGCTGGTGGTGGCGGAAGCCCGCCGCGCCCTGGCCCGCTGGCCCGAACTGGCGCCGCTGGCCGAGCGCCTGCTCGCCGCCTGGCCCGGCCGGGCCAGCGGCGTCCACCGGCTGGAGTTCGCCGACCTCGGCGTGATCCTCGACGTGGCGGCGGGCGAGGCGGCGACCGCGCTGGACGCCTGGTCCGGCCGGGCCGACGCCTGGTTCCTCGACGGTTTCTCGCCGGCCCGCAATCCGGCCATGTGGCGCGACGAGGTCCTGGCGCTGGTCGCGGCGCGGTCCGCGCCCGGCGCGGTCGCCGCCACCTTCACCGTCGCCGGGGCCGTGCGCCGCGGCCTCGCCGAGGCCGGCTTTGCGGTGGCAAGGGCGCCGGGCTTCGGCCGCAAGCGCCAGCGGCTGACCGCCTGGCTCCCCGGCGCGGCGGAACGCCCCGCGCCCGTCCGGCGCGTCGCCATCATCGGCGCCGGGATCGCCGGCGCCTCGGCCGCCCGCGCGGTCCGGACTCTGGGCGGCGAGGCGGTGGTCTATGACGCCGAGGGCCGCGGCGCGGGCGGCTCCGGCAATCCCGCCGCCCTGGTCACCCCGCGCCTGGACGCCGGCCTGGACACGCCTGCGCGGATCTTCGCGCAGGCCTTTCGCCGCGCCGTGGCCCTCTACGCCGAAGAGCCCGCGGCGATCATCGCCCGAGGTCACCTGCAGCTTGCCTTCCAGCCCCGCGACGTCGCGCGCTTCGCCAGGATCGCCGCGTCGGACCTGTTCGAGCCCGGCGCCCTGGAAATGCTGACTCCCCAGGCGACGGCGGCCCGCCTTGGGGAAGCCGCGCCGACCGCCCTGGCCCAGCACGCCGCCCTGGTGATCGAGCCCGGCCTCATCCTCGCCGCCTGGGCGCCCGAGGTCGTCCAGGCCAAGGTCCACGACCTCAGGCGCGACGACGATGGCTGGAGCCTGCTGGACGTCGAGGGCGCGACGCTGGGCCGCGCCGACGCGGTGATCGTCACCGCCGCCCTGGCCTCCGCCGCCCTGATCCCCGATCTGCCGCTCGCCGCGGTGCGCGGCCAGGTGAGCCTGGTCGCCGCACCGGTGGCCCCGCCCCCGCCGACCGCCTTTGGCGGCTATGTGATCCCCACCCGCTCGGGCCTGCTGTTCGGTGCCACCAACGACCGCGGCGACCAGGCCCGCGACCTGCGCGCCGGCGACCATGCGCGCAACCTGGCGAGCCTTGCCGAAGGGTTGCCCGGCCTGGCGGCGCAACTGGCGGGTCGGCCGCTGGAAGGCCGCGCCGCGATCCGCGCCGTGACCCCCGACTACCTGCCGCTGGCCGGCGCGGCGGCGGGCGGGCGGCCTGGCCTGTTCGTGCTGGCGGGATTCGGCGCGCGCGGATTCACCCTGGCCCCGCTGCTCGCCGAGCATGTGGCGGCGTTGGCCCTGGCGGCGCCCTCCCCCCTGGCGCGGCCCCTGGCGCAGGCCGTCGATCCCGCCCGCTTCGCCCGCCGCGCCGCCCGTCGCGGTTCCTATGCGCCGGGTTTGATCTATATTAGGGCTGCTCGGGGGACATCCGAGGACAGGCCCATGCAAACCAAGCTCGTGTTGACCGCCATGGCGGCGGTGTTGTCGGTGGCGGTCGGCGAGACCCCTGCCCTGGCCAAGGCGCCGGCGCAGACCCGGCCCAACGCCTGTTTCTGGACCCGCAGCGCCGACGGCTTCGCCGCGCAGGGCGATCGCGTCGTCAACGTCCGCGTCGGCGTCAACGATGTCTATCGCTTCGAAATGATGGGCAGTTGCCCCGACATCGACTGGTCCGACCGCATCGCCTTGGTCTCGCGGTCAGGCTCGACGATCTGCACGGGCATGGATGCCGAGATCGTCACCCGCACAGCCATCGGCCCGCAACGCTGCCCGGTCCGCAGCACCCGCAAACTGACCCGCGAAGAGGTGGCCGCCCTGCCCAGAGGCGCACGGCCCTAGAGCCCTTCCCACTCAGGTTGGCTCAACCTGAGTGGAGGAGAAGGGCTCCAGATATAAGCGACGACCCTGTTCTGTCCCGGCTGACTTGAGTCAAGTCAGCCGGGACAGGGTCTAGCGACTCAAGACGACGGGCGCCGGCGTGATGCCGACGCCCGTACTGTCTCTGCGACTCCGTCGGATCAGAACTTCTTGCTGGCCACGACCTTGACGGTGCGGCCGTACGGATTGCCGATGTAGGGATCGTAGCTGTATTCGATGCGCGCCGCCGAGGGCGCCTTGTCGAAGATGTTCAACGCCGAGATCGACAGCGTCGAATTCCAGGGAAGCTCGACCCGGTAGGTAAGGTCAAGCGTCACGAACTTGTCCACCGTCAGGCCGAACGTAATCGGCACGCAGGGCGGATTTGAACTCGCCGCCGAACAGGCCGTGCCGCTGGGGCCGTTCTGCACGAAGATCGGCGTCCGATTGTCCTTGGCGCCGTCCACATAGTTCAGCGTGGCGCGCAGATTGTGGATCCCGCGATTGAAGTTCGCGTAGAAATTGCCGCGCCACTCCGGAATCGTCCCGGGCAGGCGGTTGTAGTTGGTGAAGCCCTTGGCCGAATAGGCCGCGTCGATGGTCACGCCGCCCGCGGTGAACTCGCCGATATCGTACTTCAGGACATAGCTGGCCGCGGCGCCGAAGCCGAGTTCTCCGCCGAACACGTCGTCGATCGTGTAGTCGATGGTGGCGTCGATCCCGGAGGTGTCGAGCGTCGGACCGTTCACCCGATCCGAGCGGATACGCGCGATGTCGTTACCGATGGTGACGCCCTGGACGCAGCTGTTGTTGTTGCTGAAGGTGATCAGCGACCTGAGCGTCGCCCCGCAGTTGACGAACTGGGTGCCATTGCCCGCTCCGGCCACCGAGGAGGCGATGACGTTGGCGGGCACCGATGAGATCTGGCCCTTGATCGCGTAGTTCCAGTAATCGACGATGGCGCGGAAGTGCTTCACCTCGAAGATCGCGCCGAGGTTGAAGGTGGTGGCGGTTTCCGGGCCGATGCCCGGGCTGCCGAAGAAGTCCACGGACTTGAAATTATTGCCCGCCGCGGTGATCCCCGACAGGCCGGTGACGCCGGTCGACGCCCGGTCAGCCGGCGTCGGCCCGCGGAACGTCGTGCCTACCGATCCACGCAGGGCAAGGGCGTCGGTCACCTGCCATTTGACCGCCAGCTTGGGATTGGTGGTCGAGCCGGTCTGGCCGCCGTAGTCCTCGTAGCGCACCGCCAGCTGGGCGTTGACGTTGTCCAGCACCGGAATGTTCAGCTCGCCGAACACGGCCTTGACCTGGCCGTCGACATAGGTCGGCTGGCCCTGGCCCAGGAAGATGAACGGCCCCGTCTTGATGGCGCAGGTCGTCACGCCGACCACCGGGCAGGGCGTCACGCGCGAGTCGGCGAGATCGCTGGCGACGGTGCTGCGGGCCTCCTCGGTGCGCGTCTGGATACCCGCCGCCCAGGCGACGTCTCCGCCGGGAAGGGTCAGACCGGTCTTGCCGTTCACCACCGCGTCGAAGACCAGCAGGCTCTGGCGCGACTCACCCCCTTGAGAGTTCAGCGGGGCGAGCCAGTGGATCAGATCGACACTGTTGGCGTTGGCCGGGATAAAGCCCGGGTTGGTCAGCCCCAGAGCCGGGTTGCTGGCATAGGCGTTGGAAAACGGATTGAAATAGACGCATCCGTTGGCGCCGGCGACCGTGCCGGTGCAGGCCGGGCCGCCGAATCCGTTCAACGCCCGCTGCAGCCGGTCGATCAGGATATCGTTGCCCGCCGAGGTGTTGGTGGCGTCCGAATAGGTGAGCGCGAGATCATAGCCGATGCTGTCGGTAATCTGCCCCTTGAAGCCGGCGGAGACCCGATACATTTCGAACGACCGGCTCGAGGTGTAGCCGCCGAGTCCGCTTTCGCCAGGACGGCCGCCGGCGCCCAGCGGCCGGAACAGCGTCAACGATGCGTTGTCGGCGATCCCGATCAGGGCGCCGAGGCCCGCCTGTGTCAGGGCCGCGTTGAAACCGGGATTGGTGCTGGGCACCGTGAACACCCCGACGCTGCCGGGGCCGTTCGGACCGGAGGTCGGCGGATAGCCGGGGGAGCTGCGGCCGTGCGGCGTGTCGGTCTTGGCGTACAACGCCTCGGCGTGGAAATGGGTCGTCGCGTTGAGGTCGAAATTCACCTCGCCATAGGCCTGATAGCGGAATTCGTCCTCGATCAGGTTGTCGAACGGCACATAGGTGAAATAGCAGGCCGCGGTGTTGCCGCTGAATCCGACGAAGCCGCCCACTGCGGCGCAGTTGCCGTCCCGGGTGACCCCCGCCACCGGTGTCGCGCCCCTTCGAGGCAGGAACGCCGGGGGCTGGCCCAGGATCGACCAGCCTGACGGGTTCGTAAGATAGGGCTGGTTGGCCCAGCTGCGCTTAGTGCTGGAAAGCTCCGAACGGCGCTGATACCCGAGGCTCAACAGCACGTTGCCGTTGTCGAAGACATGGCCCCAGGCGCCGTTGATTCCGTAGTCGCCGTTGGACCCCTTGACGTAGCGATAGTCGGCGTTGACCTCGAGTCCCTCGAGGTTTCTGCGGGTGATGAAATTGACCACCCCGCCGATCGCGTCCGATCCGTAGGTCGCCGCCGCGCCGTCCTTGAGGATCTCCACCCGAGCGATGGCGGCCACCGGCATCAGGTTGGTGTCGACGCCCTGGCTGCCCGCGCCCGGCGAGACCGTCGAGCGGCGGCCGTTCAGAAGCACCAGCGTCCGCTGGCTGCCAATGCCGCGAAGATTGATGCTGCCGGCGCCCGGCTGGCCCTGGGCCCCGGTGCTGAACTGATTGGAATCCCCGATCACCGGCCCGCTGATGGGCAACGACTTGATCAGATCGAGCGTCGACGGAGAGCCCTTCTTGGCCAGCTCCTCCTTGCCGATCACCTCGATGGGAAGAGCCGCCTTCTCCGACGAGCCGGCGATGTAGGAGCCGGTGACGACGACCTCGCTGACGGCGGCCGTGGAGGCGGCCGGGGCGGTCTTGGTGGTCTGGGCCGCGGCGCCTTGCGCCAGTCCCATCGTCAGCGCGACGGCCAACGCCGAGCCGCCGCAGAAATATCTGCTCTTCAACATATGCGGGTTCCTCCCCCTGATGCGCGTCGTCCCCGTCTGATGCGGGGCTTTCCGCCGTAAAGAAGCCATCATCTGTCGGCTTTGCGGCCAGCGCCAGAGATTTTCTGCTGCGACACATCGCGCCGGCGGGCGGCGATGGGTCCGTCCGGTGCGGGGGGCGCCGAAGGCGCTGATTCAAAGGTCCGCGATCAGCGGCGGCGTGTTGCAAAAACGTCGCGCCGAAAAACCCGCCCCGCCCGCAGAGATCAAAATGACGACGGCGCCGCCGACAATGCCGGCGACGCCCTGGTCATTGGCGTGCCGGGCCTAGAAGCGTTTTTGCAGGCCCACCTTGAACGTCCGGCCCAATGGATTGCCGATGAACGGATCGTAGCTCAGCTCGATCCGCGCCTTGGACGGCTCGGTGTCGAGCACATTGAACACCGTCGCGGTGATCGTGTAGTCGCGGGGCAGGGCCAGGCGATAGGTGAGGTCGTGCGAGATGAACGAGGCCACCTTGAGGCCCTGGGTGGTGAGCTGGCAATTTGTCGCCGTGCCGGCCACGGCGTTGGCCACGTTGCAGTTGGTCGAGGGCCCGGTCTGAACCGTGGTGGGACCGCGATTGTCCTTGGCGCTGTCCACATAGTTCAGCGTCCAGCGCAGGTTGTGCGGGCCGCGGCTGTAATCGGCATAGAACAGGCCGCGCCATTTGGGAATCGTGCCGGGCAGGCGATCATAGTTGGTGAAGCCGGCCGCCTGGTAGGCCGGCGAAACCGTGACCCCGCCGAACGCGAAGGCGTCCTGCTTGTAGTTCAGGATGTAGCTGACATTGCCGCCCAGCTCGACGTTGCCGTCCAGGACGTCGTCGAACCGGTAGGTGACATCGGCGTCGATACCGTCGGTGCGGACGGTCGGCCCGTTGGTGGTGTCGGAGCGCACGCGGGCGATGTCGTTGCCCACCGTGACACCCTGGGTGCAGGCGTTGCCGTTGTTGAAGGTGATCAGGCCCCGCAGCGGGCTGGCGCAGTTGACCGTCTGGCTGCCGTTGCCGGTGCCGGCGACCGCGGTGGCGACGATGTTGGCCGGCACATTGACGATCTGGTTGTCGAGCTTGTAGCTCCAGTAGTCGATCGTCGCGGTCAGATGGTCGGTCTGGACGATGGCGCCGACACTGTAGGTCAGGGCTTTTTCAGGCCCGGTGGCGGGATTGCCGAAGAAGTCCACCGATTTGAAGTTGTTGCCGGCCGAGGTGATCCCCGAAAGGCCGGTCGTGCCAGTGGGCGCCACATTGCTCGCCGTCGGTCCCCGGAACGAGGTGCCGACCGACCCGCGCAGGGCGATCCAGTCGGTCAGCTTCCACTTCGCCCGGAACTGCGGATTGGTGGTCGATCCGGTCTGGCCGCCATAGTCCTCATAGCGGATAGCCAGCTGAGCGTTGATCGCGTCGGAGACCGGGATGTTCAGCTCTCCGAACGCGGCCCAGACGCTCTGTTCCAGGCGCAGCGGGATGTTCTGGCCCAGGAAGATATAGGGGCCGGTCTTGAACGCGCAGGTGGTCACGCCCGACACCGGGCAAGGCGTGATGTTGGCGTCGTAGAAGGGACTGCCAATCGACTGTTCGTAGGTAATCTTGCGGTACTGCGTCCCCGCCGCCCAGCCAATGTCACCCCCCGGCAGGGTGAACGGCAGCTTCCCGTTGAACACGGCGTCGGCGATGAAGGTGGTCTGGGTGGCCAGGAATTTCTGGCGGTCGAACAGCGAGGCCACCAGCGCCGGATCGTTGGCGTTGGCCGACACGAAGCCCGGATTGACCAGGCCGCGGGCCGGGTTTCCGGCGTAGGCATTGGAGAACGGGTTGTAGTATTGGCACCCGTTCGCGCCAGGCGTTGTCCCGGTGCAGCCGGAGCCGCCGAAGCCGTTCAGCGCGCGCTGCAGCCGATCGATGAGAATGTCGGTGGTCTGCTGGTCCTGCCACTCGCGGATATAGGACCCACCCAAAGCATAGCCGATGTCGGCGATGCCGGTGTCGCCCTTGAGGTTCGCCGAAACCCGGAACTCTTCATATTTGCGGCTGCCGCTCTGTCCGCCGAGCCCGCCGGTGGAATTGTTGCCGCCGTTTGCGAACGGCCGCCACAGCGTCGCCAGCGCGCTTTGCGCCACGCCGTTCAGGGCGCTGTTGCCGGTCTGCGCCAGGAAGGTGGCGAAACCCGGGTTGGACGCCGGAACGCTGTAGACGTTGACGCTGCCCGGGCCGTTGGGGCCGGAGGTCGGCGGGTAGCCCGGCGAGAAGCGGATCGCGGGGATCGAGGTCTGGGCGTAGAGCGCCTCGATGTGGAAATCGGACTTGTCGCCAACCTTGGCGTTGAACTCGCCATAGGCCTGATACTGGTCCTGCCGCTCGACCACGTTGTCGAAGGGAATATAGCTGAAATAGCAGGCCGGTGTCGTGCCGGTGAAGCCCGCGAAACCGCCGACCGCGGCGCAGTTGGCGTCCATCGCGAAGCCGACCGTGGTCCCCGTGCCACCGGCTCCGTTCTTGATGGTGAATTCGCCGGGATTGCCAAGCACCGACCAGCCGGACGGGTTCACCAGATAGGGCGCCAGCGTCCAGTCGCGCTTGGTGGTGCTGAGTTCCGCGCGGTGCTGGTATCCGGCGCTGAGCAGCAGGTTCGAGGTGTCGCCGCTCCAGCCGTAGAGCAGGCTGGCGGTATAGTCTCCGTCCGACCCCGAGACGTAGCGATAGTCGCCACTGACCTCGAGGCCCTTGAAGTTTTTGCGGGTGATGAAGTTCACCACACCGCCGATGGCGTCAGAGCCATAGGTCGCCGCGGCGCCGTCCTTCAGCACCTCCACCCGCCCGATGGCGGCCACCGGCAAGAGGTTGGTGTCGGCGGTGTAGCCGGCGAACCGCTCGCCGTTCAGCAGGACCAGGGTGCGTTGCGCGCCCAGCCCGCGGATATTGATCGTGCCGCCGCCGCTGCGCCCCTGGGCCGCGGTGGAGAACTGGTTGGAATCGCCCAGCACCGGGCCGATGATCGGCAAGGTCTTGATCAGCTCGACGATGTTCGGGCTGCCGCGTTTTTCGATGTCCGCCTGGGTCATGACGGTGACCGGAATGGCGGTGGTCTTGGGCGTCCCGGCAATGAACGAGCCGGTGACCACGACCTCGGTCACGTCGGTCGAGGCTGTCGCGGCAGCCGCGGCGCTGGCCGCCCCAGGCAGGCCAGCGGCCAGGATGACGGCCAGCATCGAACTGGCGCCGAGATAGATGATCTTCATGTTCGCTCCCTGCCCGACCTTTCACGCCTCTCCGGGCGCGGTTCGACTCGTGGCTCGGGGACTTATGCGCCAAGTTGATTCCAATTCGAAAGCGACAAACCACCGCGCCGCGCAATGCATTTCAGGTTGCGGCATCGCCGCAACAATCCGCCGGACACGGCGCATATCAGGCGCGCAAGACCCTCCAATCCGGGCCTGCCCCGGACGCTAGACCATCCCGGCCGCCGCACCCTCCGCGAAACCGCGCAGGCGCGTGGCGATGACGTCGCCGACCGCCTCTACGGCCGCGGACCGCGGGAAGTGCGTTCGCCAGGCGATGCGGACCGTACGGCCGGTCGGCGTCGCCAACGGCCGCAGCACGATCCCGGCGTCCTGCGCCGACCCGGCGGCGAGCCCGGGGACCAGCGTCGTTCCGTAGCCGGCAGCCACCATGTTGAGCAAGGTCGGCAGGCTCGACGCCCGCAGCGCGCCGCTCAGCGCCCCGCCCTGCCCGCAGGCCGCCAGCGCCTGGTCGCGCAGGCAATGCCCCTCCGCCAGGACCAGGATATCGTGCGCCAGGTCCGCCTCGGCGATGACTTCGCGGCTGGCCAGCGGATGCTCCGGCGGCAGCGCGGCGAGGAAGGGCTCGGCAAACAGCGGCCGGCTGGCGAGGTCCGGGCCGTCCACGTCGGTCGCCAGCAGGGCGGCGTCCAGATCATGGGCGCGCAGCCGGTCGAGCAGCGCCGCGGTCTGGTCCTCCCAGGGTTCGACCTCGAGCGCGGGGAGCGCCTGGCGCAGTGGCGCGATCACCAACGGCAGCAGATAGGGCGCCAGTGTCGGGATGACGCCCAGGCGTAAACGCCCGGAGAGCGGATCACGCTGGTTGCGCGCCACGGCGATCATCGCCTCCGCCTCGGCCACCGCTTCGCGGGCGTGGCCGATCATCCGGTCCAGGGCGGCGGTCGGTGTGACCGCCTTGCCGCCGCGCTCGAACAACGCGACGCCAAGCAAATCCTCCAACTTGCGAACCTGAACGGAAAGTGTCGGCTGGCTGACGCCGCAGGCCCTGGCCGCTCGGCCGAAATGCTGATGCTCAGCCAAGGCCAGCAGGTAGCGGAGATCGCGGATATTCATTCGACACACGAGGCGATATTCATAGGTGATAACTATCACGATCATTGAAAAATTGCGATTACATTTATCGTCAGGGGGACTAGAACTGCTCCACCCTCATCGGCCGGTTGAAACCGGATCGTCTCGCAAGCGCGTCACGGTCTCGATTTGCGGACCGGATCAATCGGCTAAGCCAGAATCGGAATCCAAGATGGACGGAGAAGACATCGTCGAGCCCACGACAAAGTGCCCGCTGAGGCACGGCGTACGGTTCCACACGAGTTTCGGGGGCCGGTCGAACCGCGACTGGTGGCCGAACCAGCTGAACCTGAAGATCCTTCACCAGCATTCGCCGGCGTCCAGCCCGATGTCGGAAGCGTTCAACTACGCCAAGGAAGTCGACAGCCTCGACGTCGCGGCTCTGAAGGCGGACCTCGCGGCGCTGATGACCAATTCGCAGGCCTGGTGGCCGGCCGACTACGGCCACTACGGACCGTTCTTCGTGCGGATGGCGTGGCACAGCGCGGGCACCTACCGCACCGGTGACGGTCGCGGGGGCGCGGGCTCGGGCACGCAGCGCTTTGCCCCGCTCAACAGCTGGCCGGACAATGGCAACCTGGACAAGGCGCGCCGGCTGATCTGGCCGATCAAGCAAAAGTACGGCAACCGGATTTCGTGGGGCGACCTGATGATCCTGGCCGCCGACGTCGGCATGGAAACCATGGGCTTCAAGACCTTCGGCTTCGGCTTCGGCCGGGTCGACGTCTGGGAACCCGCCGAGGACGTCCACTGGGGGGCCGAGGACACCTGGCTCGGCGACGCGCGCTACCAGGGCGAACGCCAGCTCGACAAGCCGCTGGCCGCCGTTCAGATGGGCTTGATCTATGTCAACCCCGAGGGGCCGAACGGCACGCCGGATCCGCTGGCCTCGGCGCACGACATTCGCGAGACTTTCGCGCGCATGGCCATGGACGACGAGGAGACCGTCGCCCTGATCGCCGGCGGCCACACCTTCGGCAAGGCGCACGGCGCAGGTGACGCCGATCAGGTCGGTCGCGAACCGGAAGGGGCCAGCATCGTCGAGCAGGGCCTCGGCTGGAAAAACAGCTTCGAGAGCGGCAAGGGCGTACACGCGATCACCAGCGGTCTGGAAGGCGCCTGGACGCCGAACCCGATCAAATGGGACAACGGCTACTTCGACACCCTGTTCGGCCACGAGTGGGAACTGACCCGCAGCCCGGCCGGCGCTCAACAGTGGACGCCGAAAGACCTCGCCGCGCGAGATCTCGTGCCGGACGCGCACGATCCGTCCAAGCGGCATGCGCCGATGATGGCGACGACGGATATCGCCCTGATCGTCGACCCGGCCTATGCGGTGATTTCCAAGCGCTTTCATCAGAACCCGGATCAGTTTGCCGACGCCTTCGCCCGCGCCTGGTTCAAGCTGACCCACCGCGACATGGGCCCGATCGCCCGCTATCGCGGCCCGCTGGTGCCCAAGGACGTGCTGATCTGGCAGGACCCGGTGCCGGCCGTCGATCATCCGCTGGTCGATGGCCGGGACATCGCCGACCTGAAGGCCCGGATCCTGGCGTCGGGTCTGACGGTGTCACAGCTGGTTTCGACCGCCTGGGCCTCGGCTTCGACCTTCCGCGGTTCCGACAAGCGCGGCGGGGCGAACGGCGCCCGCATCCGGCTGGCGCCACAGAAGGACAGGGCGGTCAATCAGCCGGCTCAGCTGGCGACCGTGCTGGCGGGCCTCGAAGCCATCCGTTCGGCGTTCAACGCGGCGCAGACCGGCGGCAAGAAGGTGTCGCTGGCCGATCTGATCGTGCTGGCCGGCTCCACCGCCGTCGAACAGGCCGCCAAGGCGGCGGGGCACGCCCTGGAGGTCGCCTTCACGCCGGGCCGCACCGACGCCTCACAGGATGAGACCGACGTGGAGTCCTTCGCCGTGCTCGAACCGGCCGCCGACGGCTTCCGCAACTACCTGACGCCGGACCAGGCCCTGACGGCGGAGGAACTGCTGCTCGACCGCTCGCAACTGCTGACCCTGAGCGCGCCGGAAATGACCGTGCTGGTCGGTGGCCTGCGGGTGCTGAACGTCAACACCGGCCAGTCCCCGGACGGGGTCTTCACCCAGCGTCCGGAGACCCTGACCAACGACTTCTTCGTCAACCTGCTCGACATGGGCACGACGTGGACGGCGACCTCGGAAGACGAGGTCGGGTTCGAAGGCCGCGACCGGACGACCGGCGAGCTGAAGTGGACCGGGACGCGGGTCGATCTGATCTTCGGCTCGAACTCGCAGCTGCGCGCGCTGTCGGAGGTCTATGCCCAGTCGGACTCGCAAGGGGCCTTCGTGCGGGCCTTCGTGGCGGCGTGGACCAAGGTGATGAACCTGGACCGCTTCGACCTCGCCTGATCCGGGCCTCCGGGCGCAGCTGGCCTTCAGCTGCGTCCGGGCGATGGTGGACGCGACATCCGCCTCCGTAGAACTTCTGAAGACCGCAGGTAGCTGCACAGAGACCCATCCCGCGAGGGACACCCGTGACGGTCGCGCCGCACCTCGTCGCTTGACACCGCATACAGCCGCACATCTTGTGATGGGTGTAATGTTGGGAGCGGGGATCGCGGATGGGACGCAAGGCTGAAGAACTAGGGCCGTTGGCAGTATCGCGCCTGAAGGATCCTGGGCTCCATGCGGTCGGGGGGGTAGCGGGCCTCTACCTTCAGGTCGGGCGAAACTTCAAGCCTGCTAATGGCCCGGACGAACCGATGCAGGGGCATCGCACCTGGGTTCTTAGATACATGGCCGCCGGGAAACGGCGCGACATGGGTCTGGGAGGTTTTCCAGACGTGACAGTCGGCGGCGCCCGTGATGCGGCGCGACGGGCGCGGGAGAAAATCGACATTGGCCAAGACCCGATAGAGGCACGGCGCGCTGCAAAGTTGGCGATGATAGCCGACGCGTCAAAGGCTGTGACCTTCGAGGAAGCCGCAAAGGCCTACATGGCTGCCCATGAAGCGAGCTGGCGAAATGCCAAGCATCGAGAGCAGTGGCGCAACACCCTAAAGGGTCTGGCCTACCCTCACATCGGCAAGCTGGGCGTGCGCGACATCGAAGTCGCTCACGTCCTAAATGTGCTGGAGCCCATTTGGCAGGGGCGAACCGAAACCGCGACTAGGCTTCGCGGCCGGCTGGAGTTGGTGCTCGATTGGGCTACCGCCCGCGGCTACCGCGACGGGCTGAACCCTGCGCGCTGGCGGGGTCACCTCGACAAGATGCTGCCTAACCCGTCGAAGATCAAAACGAGGGGCCACCTCACGGCGCTGCCGCTTTCCGAACTGCGGGACTTCATGGAGCGGCTGCGTCTTGTCGATGGCATGGGTGCCCGCGCGGTGGAGTTCGCCGTGTTGACCGCAGCCCGCTCCGGCGAAGTTCGTGGCGCCACCTGGGCGGAGATCGACCTCGTTGAAAAACTCTGGACCATCCCCGCGCTGCGCATGAAAGCGGGCAAAGAACACCGGGTCCCCTTGTCGCCAAAAGCTGTTGAACTGCTTGGGCGGCTGCCGAAGATCGGGGGAACCGATCTGGTCTTTTCTGCCCCGCGAGGCGGCATCCTCTCCGATATGACGCTGATCGCAGTCCTGCGCCGAATGGAGGTGGACGCCACCGTGCACGGGTTCAGGTCAGTGTTCCGAGATTGGTGCGGAGAGCATACGAACTTCCCGCGTGAGGTTGCCGAAGCCGCTTTGGCGCACGCCATAGGTAGCTCGGTCGAGCGCGCCTACCGTCGAGGAGACGCCCTGGAAAAGCGGCGCAAATTGATGGACGCATGGGCGCGGTTTTGCGCGGAGCCATCGATCTCCGGCGTTACGCCTATCAATCAGAGGGCGCGCGCGTGAAGGACGCGCCCCGGCGTCCGCGAAATCCAAGAGTGGAGCTTAGGGGCTTCATAGAGGAGCTCAAGAAGCTGGCGGACCTCGCCCTCGAAGAAAAGGGTCAGCTAGCACCGGGTGAGGGGGAAGATCGGGGAGACGATGAAACCGTCCGTCGCGTTCGCGAACGTCTCGACTGGGTTCCCGACGAGCTTTTTACACTACTGCGGGGCGAGGGTTTTGCAGATGCCTCGACAGCCGATCACTACGCCTATTGTGTTCACAGCGCCTTGGGCGCGGCCTTCGTTATCGGCAGCCGGACCACGATCAGCAATTCCGCGAGCGCGGCGGACCAGCGACTGCGGGTGCAAACGGCTCGGGATGCCAAGAAAGCCCAGGACGCCCCGAAACGATCTTGGCTTAGGGCCACCATCCTTCGAGAGGCAGGTCGAGCGGAACTGGAAGACACGGACAAATTCGCGGAGTCATTGCGAGACGGAGTTCTCCTGAAGCTCAACGAGAATGCGGGCATCACCGCTGAAGAAGGCTGGCCCTCCGTATCGACCATCAGGCGCGCTGTAAGAGATATCATGGCGGACGCGCAAAAAAATCCAGGTTCACTCTAGAAGTCTGAGGATATCGACCCTTCCGTCTCGACGGAGGAACGCCATTGTCCGCGCCTCACCGCAGAGGAACGCAGATGAACATCATTTCAAGAACTCAACAGATCAAATCGGGCATTGAGGAGTTCGACCGGCTGCCCGACGCAGCACACGTGCGCTTGCCCGTCGTCCAAGTGCTCTATGGCTGCTCGGAAGATACGGTGCAGCGGGGCGTCGCGGCGGGCCGTATCCCGAAGCCTCGAAAGCTGAGCCCGCGAGCCAACGTCTGGAACGTGGGTGAACTGCGCGCCGCGCTAGCACGCGTCCGCGCGGCTTGATGCGGTGGTCCATCAACCGGGGGCGCCGCCCTTAAATGGCGAAAGGGCCGCCCCGGCCAGGGCGACCCCTCCTCACTTCATGCGCCTCGCAACGCGCGGAAAACCTACAGCCGCGCGTGTCGCCTTTCAACAGGGGCGCGTTCGATGAGCAATCTCAGCGGAGCGGGAGGCAAACCCGAAGGCCGCCAAAATCAGGTCCTGCGCGGACTTGAGCCCGGCCCAGGCACCGCCGAAGAGATCGGCGTTAGGATCGGGCTACACTGGTACCTAATCCGACCACGGCTAAGCGAACTTAAGGAGCTTGGGCTTGTCACCAAAACCGGCGAGCGCGGTCGCGGCGCTCTAGGCGGGTCGGTCATCCGCTGGCGGCTGACCACTCCCGACGAACGAGCCGTCTTTGCGGCCGACCTGGCGGCGAGTGCGTCGTGATGGCGTTGGGACCGCCCGCCACCATGCCGCTTCACCGCATCCGGGATATCGTCCGCCGCATCGGTGGTGATATCTCCGCCGGTGGAACTCAGGCGCTCGTACCCGGACCGGGTCACTCCAGGGTGGACCGATCCCTCAGTCTTCGCCTCATCGGCTCCGCCCTCCTCTGGCACAGTTTCGCAGGTGACTCCGCGCGCGATGTTTGTCGCCACCTTGGCGTCGAGCGCGCGACGCAGGCGACGCCGGCTGAGCTGAAGCGCACGGCGCAGGAGCGCAGGGCGGCCGAGCGAGCGCACCTGGCGGTGGTGACAGAGTTCTGTCGCAAGGTCTGGGCGGAAACCCACGCCGCCGATGGCTCGCCCGTCGAGCGCTATCTCCGCGAGGCGCGGGGCCTGCCCTGCTCGATCCCGACTGCGCTGCGGTTCCACGAGGCCGCGCCGATGAACTACGAGCGCAGCGCGCGCAGCCCGGCCATGGTCGCCATCGTCACCGGCCCTCGCGGCAACGCCGTTGGCCTCCACATCACGGCGCTGAAGCCGGACGGATCGGACAAGGCGTTCGCCCACCGATCACGCCGGATGTTCGGACCCGTGAAGGGCGGCGCCGTGCAGCTCTCCGAAATCGGGGACACGCGCGAACTTGCGGTCGGCGAGGGGATCGAGAGCGCGCTTTCGTTTGCCACGCTGAACGCCGTGCCGACCTGGGCCGCGCTGTCGACTAGTGGCCTCCGCAGCTTCGATCCGCCGGCCGGCCTGGCGCGCCTCCTGGTCGCCGCCGACAACGATGCGGCCGGCGTCGGGGCTGCGCGGGCTCTCGCCGAACGTGCCGCGCGTCGGTGCGAGGTGGTGATCTTGGCGGCCCCGGCGGGCGATTGGAACGACGAGCTGCGCGGGCGCGGCGCGTGAGTGGCGCTCCCCCTGTCAAGGGTGAGGTCTTCGGCTTCAGCGGAACGGTGGTCACGTCTTCATGGATCGAGGAGACGACGGTCGGGGTCGAGGAGTGGCTGATCGACGGCCTCGTACCTCGCGCCTCCTACACCGGGATTTTCGGACGCCGCGGCGCTGCGAAGTCATTCCTCGCGCTCGACATGGCCTGCCGCGGTGCGGCGGGACTACCCTTCCTCGGCCGCGAGACCGAGCGGTTCGGGTCCGTCTACTGCGTGGGAGAGAAAAAGAGCCGCTTCGGAAAGCGGATTGAGGCCTGGAAGCTGACCAACGGGGCCGAGCGGACACCCTCGGGGGTCCTGTTCCGCTGGGGATGCCCGAACCTCCTCGATGAGGCCGAGGTCGGCGACTTCATTGCCGAGGTGAGCGCCTTGCGGCCGGAGTTCATCCGCCGGGGCGCACCGCTCAGGGCGGTCTTCTTGGATACCCTGGCCCGTTGCTTGAAGCACCGCAACGTCAGCGACCCTGACGCCAGCGGGACGGCCATCGAAGCCATTCAGCGTATCGTCGATGAATGCGGGGTGACGGTGTTGCCGCTGGCCCATGTCGCGAAGGCCGACGGCTCCCTGACGCAGAAGGGCGCCGGGGAGTGGGAAGACGCAGCCGACGCACTGATCAGGATCGACCGGAAGGAGCAGGAGGCCACCCGCACGGTCACGCTCACGAAGCAGTCGGACGAGGCTGACGGCCTGGCGTTCGCATTCGAGCTGGAGGTGATCGACGTGGGCGTGAGCGCGGGCGGCAAGCGCATCAATTCCTGCGTCATCCGGCAGGTCGAGGCTCCCGAGAGCGGGACAAGTCACGCTCATGTCCGCCTGAACGCTGCGGCCATGTTGGTGAGCCGGGCGCTGAGCCGTTTGCTCGATGAGGGACAGGCCGGGTTTGTCCCGCCAGCGCCGGGCGTCGACCCGGGAAAGACGCGGGGTGTCACGCTCGATCAGCTCCGCGATCAGGCCTTTGCACTGGGTCTTCAGCGCCCATCCGAACCCCCAGGAGATGCCCCTGACGTCGAGAGGCGGAAGTGGCTGGACGCTCGAAAGAAGGCGTTCCAACGCGCAGTCGAGCGGCTTCAGGAAGCCCGCAAAATCAGACAGGAAGGAAATTGGGTGTGGGAGATTTGAACCATCGTCGGGACATTCGGGACACTGCGGGACAAATGGAAGTTGTCCGGCAGGTGGCGGCACCTTCAGCGCCGTCCGTAGCGGGACAGACAGGACACCCCTTCCTTAGAAGGGTGTCTTTTGTCCCGTTGTCGGCAATGGCCGCCGGAACTGTGCCGGCGAAGCTTCAACCGTTCAACCTGGCGGCCGAAACGTGACCGCTCGGAAGGAACCGCTCCGGCGCCACGGGCCTGAAGCTGCCAGGGGGCGGCCTTGGGTGACCACCGACCCGCACAACGACGACAAGCGTGAGTTATCGGCTGCCGCCAAGCGAACGTTGTCGCGCCCGCCGCCCGTCCCGATCCAGACACGTTCCGGCCCAAAAGGTTTCGAGTTGGGGTCCACTTTCGACGACCCACTTCAGCTCGCCGTCAGGCTCGCGGACGTGTGCGGCACTCGGTCAAGCGCCTGGACCAAGAAGCTAGTAACCGACCTCTTGAACCTCGGAAACGACGGTGATCCCGCACAGGCCGGAGCGGCTTTGGAGGCCGGGCTTGCCTTCTTGAACGGAGGTGCACCGGGCAATGAGATCGAAGCCGCGCTCCTCAGCCAGATGTTCGCGATCCACACAATGACCATGACCATGGCGCAGCGAGCGGCGCAGCTTGAGAACGCGGAACACGTCAGGCAGTGCGCCGAACTGGCCAACAAGAGTGCGCGTACGTTTGCCGCCCAGGCCGAGGCGCTCGCCAAGATGCGGAATGCGGGAAAGCAGGTTGTAGAGGTCGTTCATGTCCATAAAACCGTCCACGTCGCGCCCGGCGCTCAGGCCATCGTCGGGGACGTGCATCATGGCGGGGGCGGGGGGGTGCGAGCTGAAACCAAGCAACAATCCCAAGAACCGCCATCGATCACCGATGGAAGCGGCGCGGACCTCGCCCCGATGTGGCGCTCAGACGCGGTCGGGACCGCCATGCATGGCACCGGCGGTGAACGGCAAGAAGCGGTGCCGGATGCATGGGGGAACGAACCCCGGCGCCCCCGCAGGACCCGCCAACGGTAACTGGCGGCACGGCCTTTACAGCCGCGAGATGCTCCAGATGCGGCGTGAACTCAACGCGGCGCGCCGCGGGATCAGGGACATGAAGGTCGCCAAGGCAAATTCCGGGTGAGAACTTCGCGATCCGCCACTGGGTACGCACCGGCGGATCACGGTGTCCGGCTTCGCCACAATCGCACGAGTGATAGCGGCGCGACATGACGACACCTGCTCGCCGTCTGTTCCGACCGAGACCCAATGATCAGGCGGCGCAAAATCCTTCCAATGTTGGGCCTGTAGACCGGGCGCAGCCAGCGCGCGGACTGATTGTCCTCGCAGAGATACTACTCGCCGCCCGCGTTAGGTCACGCGGGTGTAAGTCTTCCCATCAAGCACGCGTTGGACCTGATCGACGTTGAGCGCGCCGCT
>NZ_JANMBF010000194.1:0-19281 GCF_031360265.1 Phenylobacterium sp. | reverse complement strand
CGGACTTGGGTGCCGCCAAGGTCGATGGCGAGCGCGAGATCGGCGGCGGGGTCCATTTACAGACCGGCGAGCCAGGCCATGCGGGCGGGCAGGTCGGGGGCGTTGAAGGCGAGGGAGCCGAGGACCACGGTTTGCGCGCCTTCTTGGCGCATCCGGTCAGAGCCAGGGAGGCCGCGGCCGCCCGCAACAGAACGCGTGTCGAATTCGTCATCAATTTGCCCCGCATTGAGAAGTAGGTTTCCAGATCGGCGGTCGCGAGCAAGGCGCGTGCCCGCGCGGTCCATCCGAGCCGAATACCCGAACATTTACACGCCTATATCATCACCGGTGAACAGATCGTGGGCAAGCGCGACAAATTTAACCTCATTCGCCGCAGCTTCCAATAGACCGCCGGGCGCGGACCGCGCCGCCTGCGTGCGCCGCTATACGAGTTGTTTGCAAACCGCATGGCAAAGAGCGCCGCAGGATTTAGGGGCCTGGCCTTGCGACCCCTTTCAAGTCCACTGAGGAGACCGAATGGAACGAGCAGGGTCGAAACGCCGAGTTCTGGCGATCGCGTCCGGCGGCGGTCACTGGATTCAACTGCAGCGCCTTCGACCCGCCTTCGCGGACTGTGACGTCACTTACGTGAGCGTATACCCCGACTATGCGGAGGATGTGGCCGGGGAGAAATTCTACGTGGTGAGCGACGTCACGCGCATGAGCCTCGTGAAACTCCTGAGGCTCGCGCCCCAGTTCGTTCGAATCATGCTGCGCGAGAAGCCTGATGTCGTGATCACCACGGGGTCGGCGCCCGGCCTGGTCGGCCTGGCCATCGCCAAGCTGTTCACCCGCGCCAGGACGGTCTGGATTGACAGCATCGCCAATTGCGAACGGATGTCCTCGTCCGGCAAACAGGCGCGCTATGTCGCCGACGAGTGGCTGACCCAGTGGCCCCAACTGGCGACGCCGGGCGGACCTCAATACTGGGGCGCGGTCATATGATCTTTGTCACCGTCGGTTCCCTGTTCCCGTTCGATCGCCTGGTGCGGCTCGTCGATGAGGTCGCCGTGACCATGCCGCAGGAAACCTTCTTCGCGCAGATCTTCAGCGGCGCTTACGAACCCGTGAACATCCCCTATGCGCGCCTGCTGACGCGGCGGGAGTTCACCGAAAAAATGCAGGCGGCGAGCGTGATCGTGGCCCATGCCGGCATGGGCAGCGTGATCTCGGCGATGGAGATGGGCAAGCCGGTCATCCTGGCGCCGCGGGTGCTGGAGTGGGGCGAGCACACAACCGATCACCAGATGGCGACCGCGCGCTGGCTGGAGGGGCGTCCCGGGATCCACGTCTGTCTGCGCGATGAAGACCTTCCCGCAGCGATCGCCGCGGCGCTCGCGGGGCAGGCGGTCGGCGAAGCCATGCCGCGCACCGCGCCCGAGCCCTTCATTCATAAACTCCGCGATTTCATAGCGTCGTAGCGAACTCGGCAGCCATGCGCGGCGACGCACCCCCTCCCTGGAGACTTCAATGATACGTGTCGCCGTCTGCGGCCTGGGCAAGATGGGTGCGTCTCATCTTGCCATCGTCAACGCCCACCCGCTGGTCGCGGTAACCGCCGTCTGCGATCCCACCGGGTACATTCTGGACGTGCTGAAAAAATACACCGGGATCAAGGGCTACGCCGACTACGCCGAAATGCTGAAGCGCGAGCCGCTCGACGCCGTGATCGTCGCCACGCCGTCGCGGCTCCACGCGCCGATGGTTGAGCAGGCCCTGATGGCCGGACTGCACGTGCTTTGCGAGAAGCCCTTTTGCCTGGATCCCGGCGACTCGGCGCGGTTGGGCGCGCTGGCTGACCGGCGCGGGCTGGTGAACCAGGTCGGCTACCACAATCGCTTTGTCGGCGCGTTCCAGGAGATGAAGCGGCTGGTGGCGGCCGGCGCCATCGGTCGCGTCACCCATGTGCTGGCCGAGGCCTATGGTCCCGTGGTGCTCAAGGCCAAGGGTTCGACCTGGCGCACGCAGAGCAGCGAGGGAGGGGGCTGCCTCTACGACTACGCCGCACACCCGATCAACCTGTTGAACTGGTGCTTCGGCGCGCCAAGCGCCGTGGGGGGCTCGGTGCTGGGCAAGATCTTCTCCCGTGACACCGATGACGAGGTCTACAGCACGCTCTATTTCGACAACGATCTGTCGGCGCAGGTTTCCGTCAACTGGAGCGACGAATCGCTGCGCAAGATGACCACCAAGATCTCGATGTGGGGCACGAACGGCAGGATCTATGCGGATCGGCAGGAGTGTCAGGTCTACCTGCGCGACCCGACGCTCGCGCCCTCGACCTACCAGGCGGGATGGAACGTCAGATATACGACGGAGCTCACCGAGGAGGTCTGGTTCTACGTCCGGGGCGAGGAGTATTCCGCGCAGATCGACCACTTCATACAGGCCATCCACTCAGGTCAGTCGACAACCAGCAGCTCGTTCGCCAGCGCCGCTGAGACAGACCAGGTGCTGTCGATGATCAAGATCGACGCCGAGCGAGGGCCCGTTCCCCTGGCCGGCGCCGCGGCGGCGGGGCCCCAGCCCGGCCGCTTCTCCCTGTTCGGCGGCAAGTCCGCCAAGCCGAAAGTCTAGGTGAGCGCGATGGACAGGCTGCTTTTCGGCGACAACCAGTTCTTCGGCGTCAATCACATGTCGGAGGAGAAGGCGCGCGCCCAGGCGATCCGCTTCCAGGACCCCGAACAGATCATCGCCGTCCTTGATGCGGCCTATGACGAGGGCGTGCGGACCTTCATGTGCACGACACATGATAAGATCGCGGCGATCTGCGACCACATGCGCGCCAATCCCACCCGGTACGCGGACTTCATCTTCTATCCCTGCATGCCCTACGCCCACAAATACGCCAACGCGGTCACCGAGGACGGTCCGCTCGGCGCGCTGAAGCGGTTCCTGCCCAGCGAAGGGCTGTTCGACGCCGCGCTGCGGGGCGGGGTGTCGTTCGCGCGCAAGGATGTCGAGGGCGTCGCAACCCTGCTCATCGACGCGGAAATGAAGATGTTCGAGGGGCTGAAAACGCCGGTCATCTTCCTGCAGAATGTCGTGGTCGACCTGTTGCTGGGCCTCGGCTTCAAGGAAGCGTTCGTGATCTTCGCCAACCACGTCAGGCGCCGCTACGGCGCCGAGCCGGGCTTCATCACCATGAACCTGCCCCGTCTGCTCGACCTGCTGGACAGCGTGGGGATTGAGAATCCCATCGTTTGCGCCAACATCAACAAGATCGGCTTTCGCATGTCGGGAGGGATGCAGGCGTACAATGACGCTCTCAAGCAGCGCCGGTTCCGCGCCATAGCCATGTCGGTCTTCGCCTCGGGCGCCATTCCGGCCAAGGAGGCGCTGGAGTGGGTTTGCGAGCAACCCAACGTCGAATCGATCGTCTTTGGGGCGTCGGGCCGGGCGAACATCCGCAACACAAAGGAGTTGGTGGCCGGGTTCTGGCCCGAGCCCGTTTAGCGTCCAGAGCCCAACTCAGGGTCCACCCAACATCAGGTCGCCACGACACATGCGAATGCCGCGATTGAAGGTTTCAGCGACGAAGGCGCGCGAACGGCTGGCGGCCGGATGGCGGATCGTCGCTGCGCGGATCGGACGGAAAAAGCGCGGGCCCAAGCCCTACCCCGCCAAGATCATGAAGCCCTACATCGACCGCAGCGCCCTGCGCTACCGGCTGGTGAAGTTCGCCTTCCCGCTGGCGCTGGGGTTCTTCTGCCTGCTGTACGGATTTTTCTACGGCCTGACGGCGCCCTATCTGATCGTGCCCTTCGCCATGCCCGTGGCCGTCCTGATGCTGCTCGCGATCTGGGCCCTTCCGGACCGGCCGCACGCCCCGACCAAGGCGATGGAGTTCCTTTTCAGCGGCCTGCTGATCAGCCTGATTATCTGGCCCAATTATCTGGCTTTGGCCCTGCCCGGATTGCCCTGGATCACCGTCATCCGTCTGACGGGTCTGCCGATGACATTCCTGCTGCTGATCTGCCTGTCCACCTCGTCGAACTTTCGGACCGAGCTGCGTCAGACGCTTTCGGCGACCCCCGGCTTGTGGGTCGCCTTCGTGATCTTCATCGCCACCCAATTCCTGACGATCGGATTTTCCAAACAGATCCCGACCTCGATCCAGAAGGCCTTGCTGCAGCAGGTCAACTGGACCGCCGTGTTCATCGTCGCCGTCTGGGTGTTTCGCAAGCCCGGCCGCGCCGAGCGCTACGTCTCACTGTTCCTGCTCCTCAGCCTTCCG
Source organism: Phenylobacterium sp. (assembly GCF_031360265.1). Classification (GTDB taxonomy): domain Bacteria; phylum Pseudomonadota; class Alphaproteobacteria; order Caulobacterales; family Caulobacteraceae; genus Phenylobacterium. Next base: position 15,005 of record NZ_JANMBF010000194.1, on the reverse strand, counting down.
GTCATCCTCGTGACGTTCCTCGAATCGCGGCAGCAAAGTCTGCTCTGGACGGGCCACGTTCCATCGTTCCTGAAGATCGACGACCCGGCCGCCGCCGCCGCCATGCAGTCGACAACCCGCGGCGCCACCGGTCAGTACCGCGCCAAGGCGACGTTCTCCGGACCGCTCGGCCTTGGGGAATATCTGGCGCTGATGACGCCCTTCGCCATTCATTTCGCGGTCGGAGCCTATCGCCCGATCATCCGCCTCGGCTGCGCCGCGCTGGTGCCGCTGATCTTCGCCTGTTTCATTTTCGCCGATTCCCGCCTGGGGATCGTCGGATTCCTGGTGTCGGTGCTGCTCTATGTGCTGTTCTGGGGCCTGATGAAGATGTTCCAGGAACGGCGCAGCCTGATCGCGGCGGCCGTTGTCTATGCCTATCCCGCGTTCTTCGGCGCCGCGCTTTTCGCGGTGACCTTCATCCATCGATTCCACACGCTGGTGTTCGGCGGCGGGGCCCAGGCGGCCAGCAACGCGGCGCGCCAGAGCCAGCTGCAGATGGCGATACCCAAGTTCCTGCAGAATCCGATCGGCTATGGCCCTTCGCAGTCGGGGCTTGCCATGGGCTACAGCGCCGACTCCTTCATCACCGTGGACAACTATTACATCACCCTGGCGCTCGAGTACGGGCTGGTCGGGATCGTGTCGTTCCTGGCGACGTTCGGCCTGGCGATCTACTTCGGCGCCCGGTCGGCCATCAGCCAGACCGCCCTTCGCGACCGCGAGTTGTCGCTTCTCGCGCCGCTGTCGATCGCGCTCAGCGCCTTCCTGGTCATCAAGGCGGTGTTCAGCCAGCAGGACAGCCACTCCCTGATGTTCGCCATGCTGGGGATCATCGTCGCCCTGGTCTACCGGGTCTCGGTCGCGGAGCGGCGGGACTCGCAAGCCGCGGCCCGGTCGCAGGCGACGACGGGCGCGCTGGCCAAACGCGCGCTCTCCGGCCGCCGCGTCCCGGTCGCCGTCTCGCAGACCCGATCCCTGCCCCGCCGCTGAGCAGCCGGCGCGCTATAGCGGTCGCTTGCGCCTGTTGCGGACCGGCGCGGCGCTCCTGTCGCCCGGGTCACCGGGGGGCGCCGCGCGCCTGGCTGCGTCCTCCAGACGGCTTGGCAGCTTGTCGCGCTTGAACACCAGCCATCCCATCACCGCGGTGTAGATCACCAGGCACAGCGCCAGGAACGGCAGGGACAGGGTATCGATCACGTCCATCTTCGGGGCGCCTCAACGTGCGGAAGCCGACAGGCTACAGCGAATTCCTCTATTCGAACTTAGCGCACGGACGCCACCCTGCCCCCGCGCCATCCCACGCGCCGGGTCACTTCCGGCGGGCGGCGGACCAACGGTCAAGCTGTCGCGGATCGACGATATTGGCCAGGGGGAGCGTGCCGTTGCGAGCCTGCGACACATGGGTGGGCTGCGGGTTGCCCAGGTTCACCGAGCTGGCGAAGTTGTCGTGAATGGCGATGCCGTCGGCGTCTCGGACGTTGATCCCCGACCACATGTCCTTGAAGCCCTGGACAAAATTGTGATGGATGGTGGCCGTCTGCACATCGGCGATGCCGATCCCGTTGTACATCGTCCCCAGCAGGAGATTGCCCGAGACGGTGAGGTCGTGAGCGCCGCCGCCGAAGATGCCCTGCGACTGCGGGGGCTGGCCGGGCGCCCGGACCACGACGTTGTCGGTGATCCGGATCGGGCCGGGACGCGGATTGGTCTTGGTGCCCCACAGCTGGATGGCGTCGGGATGGTCACCCGCCTTGGCTCTGAAATCATAGAGCAGATTGCGCGAGATCTCCAGGTTCGATGAACCGCCGCCACGGATCCCGTCCGACTCGATCGCGTGCACGATATTCCCCGAGATCAGCACGCCTGTGTTGTCGATGTGACTGATGCCGGTGCCCAGGTCATGAACTTCGGAATTGACGATCGACACGTCGCTGGCGTTACGGAACAAGAGGCCGTTGCCGCCGTAGGTGCCCGGCTTGCTGTGAATGTTGAGACCCTCGGCATGGATCCGCGAACTGCCCGCGATGGTCAGGCCGAAGGCCGTTCCGGTGTAGTCGATTTCCAGGCCATTGAGGCGGATGCCCTGGCTGCCGTTCAGGGTCAGGCTGGCGAGCACCGGCGGGTGCGCCGCGTTGGCCGGACGCAGGGTGATCCCGGCGGCGGCGAAGACCATGGCGTTCAGCGTGACCGGCGGATAGGCGCCGGGGGCCATCAGCACGACATCTCCGGGATGGGCCCCCTTGACCACGGACCACAGCGTATCCGGCGTCGCCTTCAGGGCCGCGGCCGACGCGGGCACCGCGCCAAGGGCGATCAGAGCGGCGATCGAACAGCATAGGTGGCGGGCCAATGGCGGCTCCTGACGGGTTTGCGAACACGATGAAGCCGGATCGGCGCAGCAATATTGTGGCCGGCGGCCCCTGCCGCGGCTGCCTTGGCTCAGGTCAGCCGGCCGAACGTCGTCGCAGCCGGCGCAGGCGCGCCGGTCATGTCACGCGCCGCGTGTCGCGGCCGCGCGGTGATCGGCGGTCAGCGTCTTGCCCAGGGCGATTCCCGGCAGCTCGATCCAGCGGTACATACCCGCCGCCACGCCGAGCGAAAGGGCCGGGCTCAGCAGGACCGGAAGCACCAGGCCGACATGCGGCTGGAGGACATAGACCAGGGCCAGGAGGATGGGCAAATGCACGAGATAGAGACTGTAGGACACCCGCCCAAGAAACAGGCACGGGTCCAGCCTCAGCAGCGAGCTGACCGGCCCTTGCGCCGCGGCAATGAAGATGATCGCGGTCGCCGCCACGGCCCAGGCGAGGTCGTCGTTGATCAGCTTGGCCGCTGCGAAAGCGCCCGCGCAGACCACGACCTGGGCCCAGTGCGGCAGGCGCAGCCTGCGCGGAAGATCGGTGTTGAGGACAAGATCGGCCGCCAGGATGCCGAACCCGAAGCTCGGCAGATAGAACAGCGTGATCGCCGCGGCGCCCAGCGCCGAGCCGCCGAAAATATAGGGTGACGGCAGATGCATGCGCGTGGCGACCACCCGGCCCGCCACGTGGGCCAGGATCACCAGGGCCAGCAGACCGATCCGGCTGCGCCCACACAGCAGCGCCAGCAGCACGAGCACGATGGAGAACCGCAGCTCGATGACCAGGCTCCAGATCACCGGATCGAGCGCGATGTCGGAGCTGAAGACACCCAGCATCAGGACGTGGCGAAGCGCCATCACCGGGTCCGCCGGATAGACCATGTTGGTCAGGGTCCATGGCCCCAGTCCGGGCTGTGGCGTCGGAGCCAGGATCAGGTGCAGCGCCAGCGCCAGCGCCAGCGCGGCCAGAAAAGCCGGATAGATACGGAACACGCGCCGGGTCAGATAGGTCGCGTAGGACGTCCCCGGCCGCTTGACGAAGGCCAGGTAGAGCACAAATCCGCTCAGGGAAAAGAACAGGATCACTGACGGGTGGCCGCCGCGAAGCACGATCTTCAGCAGCGCCTCCAGCCGGCCGTGGGCGCGGCCGCTATCGACGTAGACGTAGGCCGAGTGGCCGAGCATCACCACCAGGGCGGCCAGCCCGCGCAATCCGTCCAGCGCTTTCAGATGGTCGCCTCCCGCCGGGGTCGGCGCCGGCGGGAGGGCTGGCCCTGTCGAGAACGGGGCCGTCACCCGGCAAGGACCCGGGGCGGCGGTCTCACAGCAGTTCCACGAATTCGATGGTGATCCCGCGGGTATAGACCGGGCTGAGGAAATTGCAGAGGAAGGGTCCGGCGCCCTTGACGTGGGTGTCTTCCAGGAGGCGCATCCCCTCGCCGTCCAGCGCCTTGGCCAGCGCGTCGAGGCTGGGCACCTGCAGGGCGATGTGGTGCAGGCCGCCGGCGCCCTTGTTGAAGCGTTCCAGCGGGCCGCCGTCGGGGATCACGAACTCGATGGGCGAGCCGCCGGCCGCGGCCTTGGTGAAGATGCACAGCGCCGACCACTGCGGCACGAACCCGCGATAGTCCTCCTCCAGGCCCAGCAGGCGCATCAGGGCCTGGGCGTCGGCCTCGCTTGGCTGGACGATGCCGACGTGATGCAGAAGGCGGCTTTCGATCATCGCGCGGGTTCCGGCTCGGAGAGCATCTTGGCGACCTGAGGCGCCAGCCAGTCGGTGAGGACGCCGGCGCCGTCGACGGTCAGGTGAGCATAGTCCGAAAAGAGGTCTGCGCGCGGCGCCAGGTAGCCCGCGCTCCAGACCGGTCCGAACTGGCGGTAGAACGGCTCCTCCAGCACGCGGTCGGGACCGGAGTAATAGGGTATGAACAGGAACGCCACCTTGACGCCCTTGCGGCGGGCGGCGGCGACGATGCGCCGGATGTAGTAGCGCTCATCGCCGAACTCGATGTCGGCGAAACGCGCCGGCAGGATCGGCGGGCGCGTCCCGGATTCCAGCTTGTAGACGCCCTGCTCCAGTTCCGCCGCGGTCGCCGGCTGTGTGGCGCTGCGCATCGTGCCGTCGAAGATCTCGATCACCTTCGGCTGCACCTGGTCGGGCTTGTAGGTGGCGGCGTCGAAGGTCTTGGTCAGACCCGCGATCCCGGGCGCGAGGTCGGCGGCGAACAGCTGCATCTGCCGATAGGGCAGATAGATCAGGTCCTGCAGATAGTTCAGGTTTCCCACATAGCCCGGCCAGGCGACCATGCTTCGCGGCGCGAGGTACTTGAACGCCGGATGGCCGAAGCGGGAGGGCTTCTCGATCACGCCGATGACCACCAGCTTTGGCGACTTGGCCTCCAGCAGTTCCTCGAAGATCACGTCGTTGACGTTGCGCCCGCCCTGCGGCAAGGCGAAATTCACCACCCGGACGGCCTTGCCCAGGCCCGCGAGGTCGCGCTGCAACCGCTCGGGATCGACGCCGCGGTCGGTGCGCGAGGGTCCGATGAACACCACGTCGATCGGCCGGGGATCGAAATGGATGCGCTCGTACATCCACACCGCATTGCCCTGGAAAGTGCCCTTCAGCAGCTGCCAGCGCTGATACGAATTCTCCGGCAGGAAGCACGCCGCGACCGCGACGCCGAGCGCGATGCCGAGAATGACCAGGACGTTTCGCAAGGGGTGCAGGCGGGCCATGGCGGTCAGAAGTTGAAATAGAGGAAGATCGCCTTCCCCCTTTGGATGAACATGATGGCCGCAAACAGGGTGACGCCGGCGAACGCCAGCCCGGCGGCGTCGGGCTTCCAGGTCCAGCGGACCGGCGCGCGCGCCACGCCGCGCCAGTCGCGCCAGTTATAGGCCGGGTCGAAGCGCCCCATGATCTGCTGGGTGTTGGGCATCAGAAACACCAGCACCACGCTGACCAGCAGGCTGGCGGCCAGGCCCCAGTCGAGCGTGGCGGCCACGCTGTCGAGGCCCAGGCCGTTCAGCGCCGTCATGCCCTTCCAGACCGAGATCGCGTCCCCCACCGTGTGCGCCTTGAACATCACGTTGGCATAGATCACCGCGACCAGGGTGATGGCGTGGAACAGCGCCATCCGCAGCGGCCCGGACTCGGCCAGGGTGCGGCCCAGCTTTTTCAGCTGCCGGCGGCGGCGCTTGCGCCATTCGCCCCAGGCCTCGTTGGTGCAGATGTAGACGGCGTGCATCGCCCCGAACAGCACGAAGGTCCAGCCCGCCCCGTGCCAGACGCCCACCGCCACGAAGGTCACGAAGGCCGGAACGCCGACCCCGACCGCGAAGGCAGGCCAGTCGCGCAGCCCGCGCGCGGCCGCCCAGCGGTTCAGCGGCAGCGACAGGGGCTGGAAGATATAGGCGACGATGAAGCGCTGCAGGGTCATGTGCCAGCGGCGCCAATAGTCGGCGATATTGGACGCGCGCAGCGGCGAGTGGAAATTCAGCGGCAGCCTGACCCCCAGCATCCGGCCCAGGCCGATGGCCATGTCGGAATAGCCCGAGAAGTCGAAATAGAGCTGGAAGGTGAAGGTGATCGCCGCCAGCCAGCCGCTGGTCAGGGTAAAGGCGTGACCACCTTGTCCCGCCGCGAACATCGGGTTGGCGTAGCTCGACAAGGTGTCGGCGATGACCGTCTTCTTGAACAGGCCGATGGCGAAGATCACCAGCCCGACCATCAGGTTGCGCCCGATCAGCCGCCCGAACAGCCGGCTCTGGATCTGCGGAACGACCTCCTTGTAGTGGACGATCGGGCCGGCGATCAGCTGCGGGAAGAAGGCGGCGAACAGGGCGAAATCCAGGAACCCCATCTTCCGCGCGTCGCCGCGCGAGGAATCGATCAGGTAGGCGATCTTCTGGAAGGTGAAAAACGAGATCCCCAGCGGCAGGGCGATCTTCGCCAGGTCCGAGGTCGACCCGGTCGCCGCGGCGATATTGTCGGCCGCGAAGTTGGCGTATTTGAACCAGCCCAGGAAACTCAGGTCCGCGGCCAGGCCCAGCACCAGCCAAAGCCGCATGGTCCGTTGCCGCCCGGCGGCCAGCGCGGCCTGGATGCGGTCGCCGGCGAAATAGTTGACGACAATGGAGCCCAGCAGCAGCGGCAGATGGATCGGCCGCCACATGGCGTAGAAGCCCAGCGACAGCAGCGTCAGCACCACCTTGGCCAGCCGCCCGAACCGGCCCGCCAGATAGAACAGCCCCAACGCCAGCGGCAGGAAGCCGAAGATGAAGAGGAAGGAGTTGAAGAGCACGCAGGCGCGCCTTCAGCTCGGCCGGGCGATGACGCCGGCCGAGACGCTGATCTTGTTGGCCAGGGCCTGTTCGAGGCGTTTGCCCTGGGTGGCGAACAGCGACAGCTGATCGACCTTGAACCCGGCGCCCTCGACCAGCGCGCGAACATCGTCTGGCGTCGAGAACAGATAGATGTGGTCGGGCGAGGGGCTGTTCAGCGGCACGTTGATGAAGATCCGCCCGTCGTCGGCGATGCAGCCGCGCAGGAAATCCAGCGCCACGTCCGGTCGCTCCAGATGCTCCAGCACCTCGGAGATGACGATCAGGTCGAACCGGCGATCCGGCCGCTCCGTCTGCAGGATGTCGGTCTCGACCAGCGACACCGGCTTGGTCAGCCCCAGGGTGTCCAGCGCCGCGCGGGTCTCGCGCAGGGACACGGAGCTCACGTCCCAGGCCTCCAGCGTGCGGCAGAGCGGCGACTGGGCGGCGAAATAGACCATCAGGCCATGGCCCGGCCCGACCTCGAGATAGTCGAAGGGCCGCGCCGCGTTGGGCAGCACCTGGTTGAGGAACATCTCGAAGGTGGCGACGTGGTTGTACCAGAGCAGCTGGGTCAGGAGCAGGCCGTTGACGTAACGGCCCATGTAGTCGTGGTTCGAATAGACCTCGGCATTGGCCTCGGCGAAGGTCGACAGGCGGTAGCGGCCCTCGCGGTGGAAGAACAGCTCCTCGTCGCGCAGCTGGTCGCAGGTCCAGCGGTAGTCGGACGCGAACTTCGCCTCCTGGCCGGCGATCAGCTTGCGCGCCGCGCCGGCGGCGGCCTCGGTGGCGTCGAGCATGGCCGGTGAGCGGGCCGCGAAGCTCTTCACCAGATAGGCGGCATGTTCCGGCCAGGCGGCGATCACCGTCTCCAGCACATGGGTGGTGTGCGGCCGGCCGGCGGTCAGCACCCGCAGCTCGGCGGTCTTGTCGTCGCTCATCGTTCGGTCTCCAGGACCGCCAGAGCGCGATCGTCGATATGCATGGGCAGGTCAGGGGTCGGATAGCTGGAGAGGTCCAGTCGATAGGTTCTCGCTCCGTCGGCGGCCTGCTCGACCCGCTCGAACCCCAGCTTGTCGTAGTGCTCGGCCACCATCTTGTTCTTGGGCGAGGGAACATAGCGGCCGACCAGGCTCAGCGCCCCGTCGGCGCGGGCCGCGGCGGCCAGGTGGGCCAGCACGGCTTCCTCGACGCGCCGCCCCAGCACCCGGCAGCTCATCAGCCAGGTGTCGATCTCCCAGACCTGCGCCTGGCGATCGGCGATGATCACGCTGATGATGCCGTTGTCGCCGAACGAATCCACCAGCCGCACCTGCACCGCGTGCCGGTCTGCATTGGCCTCCAGCGCGGCGACCTCAGCCTCCGAATAGCGGTGCGTGGTCAGGTTGAACTGGTTGGACTTGTTGATCAGCTGGGCCACCCGCGGTCGCGACACCGGATCGACCCTGGCGATCGTGCAGGTCATCTCCAGGGACGCCAGGTAGCTGTCCATGTCGCCCGACGCCTCCAGGGACGCCGCGCGCTGGGCGTTGCCCTGGTAGTAGGCGGCGCGCGCGCGGTCCTCCTGCGAGAATCCGACGGCCTCGAAATAACCGGCCGCCGCCAACAGTCGCGGATAGAACGCCGGGTCGTCGGAGACTTCCGGGACCGCGACCGCGGGCAGTTCGCGGCGCACCTGGGCGCGTTCGGCCGGGTTGTCGTCGAGGAAAACCAGGGCGTCGATACCGATGTTCAGGGCCGCGGCTATGGCCCGCAGGTTGGCCGCCTTGTCGGTCCAGTTGGCCTGGAACACGGCGATATGGTCCTCGCGCAGCAGCATGTCGGGATGCTCGCGGAACGGCAACCGGGCGGCATCCTCCTCGTTCTTCGAACAGACCGCCAGCACGATGCCCCGGGCGCGCAATTCGAGCGCCAGGCGCTGCACCGCCACGAAGGCCTCCCCCGACCCCGACCCCTGACCCAGCGCGATTCCGGCCAGGCCGTCGTCGCCGATGACCCCGCCCCACAGCGTGTTGTCGAGGTCGAGCACCAGGCACTTGCGCGTCCGGCCCAACACCGCCCCGATCGTCCGGGCCACCACGTCGCCATAGACCGGCAACAGGTCCGGAGCGAAGCCGAGCTTGGAACCGTGCCATTGCCGCGGATCGTCCCAGCTCTCCAGCCCCACCGAGCCGGCCAGCCTGGCGATGTCCACCAGCACCACCGCGCCGGACCCGGCCCACTCGGCCAGCTGGCGATTGAACGCCTCGACCATCGCGAACGACGACCCCGCCTCGACCCGGTCGAAACTGCCGAACAGCGGCTCGGTCGGCGCCACCAGCGTCTGCACCAGAATCGCCGAGCGCACCGATGGGCGCAGACCCTCGACCATGCGAAAGATCTTCTGGAAGGCGCCGGCGACCTTGGCGGCGGCCTCCTGCGGATCTGACGCGGCGCGGTCGAGTCCCAGCAGCCGGCGGTCGGTGACGATCAGCGCCATGTCCAGGTTGGCGGTGCGGATGGCGCTGTCAGGATCGGTGGCCTCTTGCAGCGCGGCGCTGTATTCGCCCTCGATGATCCGCACCGCCGCGCCGTGGCGCAGAGCCGATCCGGCGATCGCCGGGCCGAGCAGGGTGAGGGTGGCGTCGCCGATGACGCCCAGTCGCACACGGTCCAGACCCGCGAGCGCGGTCTCGCCGTCGGCGACGGCGCCGGCCAGACCGGCCAGCCGGGAAAGCTGGGTCTCGTCGAGCGCCGCCGTCGCCAGCGCCATCAGGCGCTGTGGAAAGTCGGGGCCCATGCCGCCCGCAAGCTCAGCCTGAAGCCGGCGCAGGTCGTCACGGAATGTAGGCCCCGCCGCTGGCAGCCAAGGCAGATCGCGCAGCATTCCAAGGAACCCTAGACCAAAGCTGGGTTGGCTTAGCCGACCTTTGTTTCAACGAGGTTGACGAGCTCGCCGACGTTCTTGAGGCCCTCAATCTCGGAATTCTTGAACTTGAATCCGAATTTGCGCTCCACGGCGACGATCAGCCGGATATGGCTGAGGCTGTCCCAGTCCTCGACCTCCTCGGCGGTGGTCTCCAGCGAGATCTCAAGGTCGTCGTCGTCGAAAACATCGCGCATGATATCGGTGATCGAAGCTAGAATTTCGTCTCGCGACAGGGACAAGTGAAACCTTCCTGAGATCGGTTCGATGGGCGAGGCGCAGGCGTGCGATACCGCTGCCCGCGAAACCCTGTCAAGGATGCGATCCTGGGCGGCGCCGCGGAATCGGTATGGCATTCCGGCGCGCGCGGGACACTGTTCACACAGCTTTAGGCTGGCGTCACGCAAGGTAACGCCGCCATGCTGCCGGCCGGGCGCATCGATTTGTATAGCGTTGAGGGCGCCACAGGCATGACGACGGGACGTGACAACAGCTTCGGGGCTTTCAGGCTGCTGTTCGCCTCGCTGGTCATCGTCTCCCACAGTATCGAGATGCTGGACGGGAACGACGCCCGTGAGCCGCTGCACCGGATGTTCGGCGGCCTGTCGCTCGGCGCCCTGGCGGTCGATGGCTTCTTCCTGATCAGCGGCTATCTGATCGCCGCCAGCTTCATGTCTGATCGCGTGGGGTACTTCTGGAAGCGGGTGCTGCGGATCTATCCGGCATTCCTGGTCTGCACCCTGGCCTCCGTCGCCATTGTCGGCCCCCTGGCCGGCGCACAGTTGGGACTCCTGACGGCCGGCGACTGGGTGCGGGTGGTCTATCGGACCCTGCTCCTGAAGCCCCCGGAGATCCCCGGGGTCTTCGTTGGCCTGCCCTACGCCGGACTGAACGGCTCGATGTGGTCGATATCCTACGAGTTCCGCTGCTACATCGGCGTGGCGATCTGCGGCGTTCTGGGACTCTACCGGACGCCGCGGCTCTTCCTGCTGCTGACCCTTGGCGTGTTCGCCGCGATGCTGGCGTTCAATCTGCCGCCACTGGCGGGACTGCAGGCGTCAGACCGCTTCGTCGGCGTTCTCGGAGAGCCCCGGGTGGCGCTTCGGTTGGCCGCGGCCTTCATGGCCGGGACCTGCTTCAAGCTGTTTGCGAAGCGCTACGACGGCCGGGTGGCGGCGCTCTGTGCTGTGATCGCGGTGGCGCTCCAGTTCGTGCCGCTGATCGCGGAGCCCGCCCTCATCGTGCTGGGCGGCTACGGCCTCTTTTGGGCGGTGTTCGAATGGGACTGGAAGCTGCTGCGGACGCTCAACGCCAAGGACGACATTTCCTACGGGGTATATCTCTATGCCTGGCCGATCGGCGCCCTGCTGATCTGGTACTGGCGCGACATACCCCTGCCCGCTCTGATGATGCTGACCCTGGCCGGCTCGGTCGTGTCCGGCGCGATCAGCTGGTTCCTGCTGGAAAAACCGGCGCTCCGGCTCAAGTCCCTGCGCCTGCGGCCAGAACGGGCCGCGGCGCCCCTGAACACGCCCTAGGCCCGGGCAGCCGCCGCCAGGGCGGCGCGCCAGATTTTCGCCTGGGTGACCACCAGCTGCGCCCAGGTCCTCCACGGCCGTCCATCCAGGCGCAGCGAATGCAGCAGCAGGGTCCGGCCGCGACCCGGATACCCCAGCTTGGCGATCGACCAGCCGATCCTCGCCGCATGGCCCGCGATCGTCGGTGCGCGGGCTTCGGGGTATTTCCTCAGCTTCTGGATAACCCGCAGTTGCGCGCGCGCGCCCCTGCGCCTGAGCATCGAGATGCTGTCGGGCTGCAGGTAATTCATCACCAGCGGGTCTTCGATGAACACCACCTTGGTCTTGTAGAAGAGCTCTATCCCGTAGGCCCAGTCCTCGTTGTTGACGAGGTCTTCGTCGAAGAATCCGGCGCGGTTGAACGCTTCCCTCGAGATCAGCAGCGCCTGCGGACTGATCAGGTTCGACTCGTGGATCAGCCGGATGAAATCGCGATCGCCGGGCGCGATGGCCGGCATGCAGCAGACCCGATGCCGCCCATACCGGGCGTGTTCATCCTTGCCGAGAACGATCTTCGGGTGGAACACGGTGACCGCCGGATCGCCCGCCGCCAGGGCCGCGGCGACCTGTTTTTCAAGCTTGCCCGCAAGCCATTCATCGTCGCTGTCCTGGAACGCGATGAAGGCGCCTCTGGCCTGGGCCAGGCCCGCGTTGCGGGCGTGCGAAGCCCCGCCGTTCCTGGGCAGGGGTAAATAGCGCACGCGCGGGTCGCTGATCGCGGCCACGACCTGCGCGGTATCGTCGCTCGAGGCGTCATCGACAATCAGCAGTTCGAGGTTGCGATAGTCCTGGTTGAGCACGCTGGCGATCGCCCGCGGAAGCGTGCGCGCGCGATTGTAGGTCGGCAGCACCACCGTAACGAGATCTGGCTCTGTGACGCCGTCAGCCACTGCTCTTCCCCGGAAACTGTACGCCGACACCTTGTCCGTCTCGCCTTACCACGACCTCAACGCCCGGGCGTGACAGACTGGACACCCGCTGGAACCCCGCGCTGGTTCCGAAGGCCTGACCACCACCCTTGCAGGGCGTAGCCGAGCTGTTTCCAGGCGCCGCGCCGCCCGAACCTCAGGCCGAGCAACAGCAGGGCCGCGGCCGCGGCGACGGGCAGAATCCCGGGAAAACAGTCGCGGGTCAGCAGCAGCCGGTTGCGCTCGTTCAGATAGACCGAAAGCCTGGAGCGCTGCCGCAGATCGGTGGTGTTGCCGGTGGCCGTTCCCTGCTCGTGCAGGACCGGAGCGTCGGGCGCGAAGCCCAGCGTCAGGCCCAGGGCGCGCGCGCGCAGGCACCACTCCACCTCCTCGCAATAGAGAAAATATTCCTCGCGCATCCCGCCGACGACCTCAACAAAACGGCGGCTGACCAGCATGGACGCGCCATTCAGATAGCTCTGCCGCGCCTCGATGGCCGCCGCGTCGACCGGCGTCTCCAGACTGGATCCGTGGCCGATCGAGACCGCCCGGGCCAGCCATTTTCGCCAGACCCCGCCGTGCGACTGAACGACCCCGCCCGCGTGATGCACGGTGTTGCCGACCGCCTGGCAGTCGCCCGCGGCCAGACGCGCGACCATGGCGCCCAGGGTCTGCGGCGCCGGATAGGTATCGGGGTTGAGGATCCACCAGGCCGCGGCGTCGGGGGTCTCGGCGAGGCAGCGATTGACCCCGCCGGCATAACCGAGGTTGCGGCCGGCGTTGACCGCCCGCACCGCCTGTCCTTGCGCCAGCCGCGCCGGGATCGCCGCCGCCAGGGCCTGGAAGGCCGCGTCGCCGCCGTTCTCGCAGATGATCACCTCGAACGCCGTGTGGACACTGTGCGCCAGACCCTCGAGGCAGCGCACGATGTCGGCCGGGTTTCGGAAGCCGACGATGGCGATGGCGACCCGCACCTTCAGGGTCCCCGCCGCGCCGGGCCGACCAGCGACAGGGCGTCGATGAGCCGCCAGAGGCGCAGCCGGTAGAGGACGCCGAGCGCGGCCCATCGCTGCGGCCAGGAGGTGAGCGCGGGGCTGGCGATGACCCTCGGCGTGTGGGCGAGCGCCGAGGCCGGCAACAGGAGGCTGCGCAGGATCCAGCGGAGCGAGCGCCCCGGTCGTCCCGCCGACAGGCCGAAGGTCTCGGCGTTCAGCCGCCGCCACTTGGCGATCAGGTCTTCCCACGACCGCCGGGCCGGGTGCCCGACCACGGCCAGGGGCGCGTAGACGATCTGAAATCCCGCCGCGCGGGCGCGCAGCGACCAGTCGAGATCCTCCGACACCCCCACGCGAAACCCGCCGACCTTGGCGAACAGCGCCCGCGGACAGAAGAGGTTGGCGGTGACCGTAAAGCCCATTTTCTCCACGTAGCGCCGGTTGTCGAACGCGAACACCGCCTCGAACGCCTCGGTGGGGCGCGGCCTTCCCGGCGTCTCGATCAGCACCCGCACGCGCCCGCCGGCGAAATCGCCACGCTCGAGGGCCTCGACGCCGGCCCGCAGCCAGTCCGGCTCAGGCACGCAATCCGAATCGATGAACGCCAGGACGTCACCGCCCGCCACAGCCACTGCGCCATTCCGCGCCGGACCGGCGCCCCTTTCCGGGACGACCACCAACCGGGCCCGCCCGCCCACCGTGGCTTCGACCGCCTCGCGGCCCTCCGGAGAGGCATTGTCGGCGACCACGATCTCGAATCGGGCGGCCGGATAGGTCTGGGCGTCCAGCGCGGCCAGGCAGCGCGCCAACCCGTCAAGGTCGTGGTAGTGCGGGACGATGATGCTGGCGAACGGCAGGTCCGCGGCGGCTGCGCCTTCGATCTTTCGCCTCGCCGCGCTCATGCCGTTCGGTCTGCCCCGCGCCGGACACCGCCGGCTTCCCAATTCAACGCCCCTGAAGGCCGCGCGGCCGGACATTTCGTCGGCGCACTGGCGGAAATGTCATCAATCGGCCGTCTTCAACTGGCCTAATCGCCAAGCCTTGAACAGTGGTGAATCGCTCGGGCGCGCCGCAACGCGGGCGCGGCCCGGCGCGATTTTTGCTAAGACCCGTCCGGCGGCCCGGATATGGCGCGGATGATCCGCCACTAACCGGTAAGTTTTCGAATCTAAGATGGTGAATAGCAACTGAGGCCGCACTGCGGCGACCTGGAGGACGGCCGGTGGGCTTAGGTGATCGGGTATCTTCGTTTTTTCGACGCGGCGAGCGCAGGGACACGAGCTTCGAGCGTGACCTGACGCGCCCGGTCTCGGAGCTCTTTGCTCAGGGATCGTCGCGGGCCGAGGCGGCAACCGCCACCGGCGGCCTGCCCCGGTTCAAGGCCACGGCCGCCGACCAGGTCGATCGTCGGCGGTCCGACCGCTTCACCGCGATGCGCATGAAATTGCGCAACGCCTTCACGCCGTCCCAGCCGGTCAGCGATCGGCAGATGTTCGCCGGCCGCACCGATGTCCTGGGCGCGATGATCGGATCGATCGAGGACCAGCGGCTGCACCTGGTCATCTATGGCGAGCGCGGGATCGGCAAGACCTCCCTGCTGCACATGCTCTCCGAGGCGGCGCGCGAGGCGCGCTACATCGTCGTCTATTCCTCCTGCGGTGCGGCGTCGAATTTCGAGGAGACTTTCCGCGCGGCGGCTGCCGACATCCCGCTGCTTTATCACAGCAATTTCGGTCCCAACACGCAGGAGGCGGAAGCCGGCTCGTCGCTGGCCGACCTGTTGCCCGACCGCTTCTCGCCGCGTCAGTTCGCCGACCTCTGCGTCAAGCTGACGGGCACCCGGGCGCTGATCATCCTGGATGAATTCGACCGCTGCGAGTCCAGCGAGTTCCG
>NZ_JANMBF010000193.1:0-6974 GCF_031360265.1 Phenylobacterium sp. | reverse complement strand
TATTCAACATGCTTGGCCTTCTGGGGCTTCTTGGGCGTGGCCTTCCGCTTGCCACCCTTCTTGGCGCCAGACGCTGCGCCGTCAGAGGTCAACGGCTCGGGGTCAATACGGGCCGCGGTAACGCCGGGCAGTGAGCCAAGGGGGCGGGAATAGACAACGACATCCGGCTTGTTCTTCCTGGAATTGACCTCGTCCCCCTTCAGCAGGTCCCGAATGAACCGGCGAGCGATGGTATCGAACTCCGCCTTGGGTCGTGTCCTTGTGAGTTCGTCAGGGTTGGTCGCGTCCAGACCCATCGCCTCCCGAAATTCGCCGATCCCGACAAATCGCTGGACCGTGGTCAACTTGCCCTTTCGATCATCCTCGGAGATCAGCCCCTCGGCGACGGCGTAGTCGAGGAATCCCTGGGCTACCTTGTTCTTATTGCTGCCGCTGTAGCGCTGCGACTGGTCAGCGTTCCAATCTCGGCGCCCGCGCCCGGCATAGGCGCCGTTGTGCATGCGCTCTAACCAAGGGCGGACTTCCTCTTCGTCGTCAAATTCGACCCCGAAGAACTCCTTTGGTGGTGCGCGCCTCGCGGCAAGGGTCGCAAACCCCTTCCGCAGCTTAGCTGGCGCCCTGTCGGGGTCGTCGAGAAGCTTGAGGGCGCAGAGGCGTCGGTTGCCCTCAGCCATCGTGTAGGCGCCCTTCTGTCCCTTGATGGGGATCAGAGCGACACGCTCAAGAGGATTGATGCCAATAGCGGTGATGTCGCGGGCCAGGGGCCAAACCTCTTCGTTGGCGCAGAGGTATTCGATGGCCTGGTCTTCGGTCGTCAGGGGTTCATGGCGAGGATTGGAAAGGTCGAGGAATATCCGACCAATCGGAACCGGTTTTTCAAGAATCCGCATCTGTGATGGCCCCCCGACCACGTCGAGCGTATGTTTCTGCGCTCGGCCGAGAGGAGGCTAGACCATTGGAAAGCGATACACCACAGGTTGATAAGTTCCGCGAACTCGCCCGCGAGCTGGAGTGCGACGACGACGAAGCCGCGTTTGACGAGCGGCTGAAGAAGCTGGCGACTGCGCCACCTGCGCCGAAGGCTGAGAAGTCCGAGTGAGAGTCGCTCGGGCGGTGTTCTCAGCCGCGTTCATCGTCGCTGTCTTTTGGGTCAGCGTTGCCCTAATCGTGGTTTGGAAGGCCGGGCATTGGCCGACCTTCACCGCCCGCGAAGCCGCCCTAACGGTCGGGCTCACAGCCATCCTCAGTGTCGGCGATCTAGAGCCGTAAGGCCTAGCCTGTTTGCAAAGTATATAAACGCCGCAGCATGTCAAGAACAAATCCGGAACGAAATGACTGGAAACAACAGACCGTCCGACCGCCTCCACCGCCACCTTCACGACCGCAGCGTCTCCCGTCCGGGTCGGATGGACAACCTATTGAGACTCGCAGCTAGACCACATGGTCGGGCTCAAGATGGCAATCGAGCTTGCCGGTCTCAAACTGGATGGTCGCGTGGTCGATCCTGAACCGCGCCTTCAGTTGTTCGACAATCCGACCGGTCAACGCATCGTCGATGCGGTCCCCGCTGCAAACCAGATGCACGGTGAGCGCGGTCGATGTCGTGCTCAGCGGCCAGATGTGCAGGTCATGCACGGCGCTGATCTCGTCCAGCCCCTGCAGGTGCTCATACACCGCGTCGCGGGAGATTCCGGCCGGCACCGCATCGATGGCGAGGGCCACCGAATCCTTCAGCAGGCTCCAGGTGCCGACGGCCACGATGCCGACGAGGAGAAGACTGACCACGGGATCGAGCCAGAGCCAGCCGGTGAGCATCATCACCAGGCCGGCGACGACGACACCGGCCGAGATCCCGGCGTCGGACGCCATGTGCTGGAAGGCGCCGCGAATATTGATGTCGCCCTTGCGCCCACGCATGAACAGCAGAGCCGTGCCGCCGTTCACCAGGATGCCGACCGCGGCGACAATCATCACCGTCAGCCCATGGACCGGCTCTGGCGACTTGAACCGCTGGACCGCTTCCCATCCAATCGCGCCGATGGCCACCAGCAGCAGGACCGCGTTGGCGAGGGCGGCCAGGATGGAGGTGCGTCCGTAGCCGTAGGTCCGCCTTGCGGTCGGGGCGCGCCGGGAAAGCCAGGCCGCGCCCCAGGCCAACAGGAGGCCCGCGACATCACCCAGATTGTGACCCGCGTCCGCCAGCAGTGAGAGGGAGTTGGCGAGCACGCCATAGATCGCCTCCACCGCGACGAAGCCAACGTTGAGGCTGACGCCGATCGCAAAGGCCCGGTCGAAGTTGGCGGGGGCGTGGCTGTGGCCGCCCTGGCCGTGGTCGTGGCCATCCCCGTGCGCATGATCGTGATGGTCGTGGGCGGGCATCAACAGGTCCTTGTGGGTTCTGCGCGGGAACGGGCCCGAGAGCGATGGTCACCCTTGGCGGTCCTGCCATGCGGGAGTGAATCCTCTAGCGACTGGAGGATCAAGGTGCGTTTTTCGGCGAGGGCCACAGCACCTCGACCTCCTGGAGAGTGATCAATCCGATGTCCGGCAGGTCTGAGAGCGTGGCGACGAAGGCGCACAGCCGCGCTTCGTCCTCGAGGATGTGGCGCTTAGCGGTGGACGGTGCGGCTGACCCCGATCAGCGCCTGCAGCACCGACGCGCCAGCCAGGCGCGCGTCCCGGGAGCAGCTCGCCTCCGTCGAGACCAAGATCGCTCAGTTGCAGGCGCTTCGGGAGGAACTCGCCCACATGGTCGCCGCCGGTTGCAACGGACCGGCGGCCGAGTGCCGGGTCATCGAGGTCTTGGCTGACCACAGCCTTTGCGCCCAGGATCACAGCCAACCTGATCGGCTCCCCACCCAGCGCCCAGGGCGTCAGCGGTGGGGAGCCGGGCCGCTGGGGCTCAAGGGGCCGGTGTCGACAGGCTGATGATTTCGGCGTAGATTTGCGCGATAGATGCAACGTCTTCTCGCTTTGATGGCCGTCTTAGCCCTGCTGGTCAGCCCGGTGACCGCCGCGGCCGCGCAGGTCGCGTGCGGACAGGACCGGATGGCGATGATGCCGTCGGTGGAGACGGCGGCCATGCCCGGAATGACGCAGGCCGCGCCCGACAAGGGGCCGAGCAGCCCCTGCTGCGACCCTGGCGCCCCGCACAAGACGATGGACTCCAGGAGCTGCGCCCAGGCCTGCGCCACCTTCTGCGCCGCGGCCGTGGCCATGCCGGGGTCAGCGGTGACCTCGCCCGGGTTCGTGCGCGCGTCCCTGAACCCGGGACCTCCCGTCCTGGCCCAGGCCTACGAGCCCCTTGGGCTGAAGAGACCTCCCAAATCGATGGCCTAGGCCCGCCGGCGTTCGCGCCATCGGGTCCTTGAGACGCGTCCAGGCCGCCGATCGGCTGCGCCCCTGGCCCAGCACAAGACCGGAGCCCGGGAGGCGATCCCTGGGGTCGCGCGTCGCGACCCTGCCCCATCGATTCCAGAGGATTTTTGAGATGAAGATCCAGTTTCTGGTCGCCGCCGGGGGCTTTGTCCCCACCCCTGCAGCGGGCCTCGGTCCGACGGAACCTCCCCATGCGCCCCTATTGGCTCCTCACCCTGCTGGCCACGCTCGCCGGCGCCGTCAATGCCGCCCCAATGACATTCGAGGCGGCGCTGAAACGCGCCGACCTGTCGGCGCCGATCCTGCAGGCCCGCGCCGCCGATGTGCGCGCGGCGCGGTCGTCGGCGGTCGCGGCCGGTCGCCTGCCTGATCCCAAGCTGGTCTTCGGCGTCGAAGGCTATCCGGTCTCCGGACCCAACGCCGGCCGTCCAGAGCGCGACGACTTCAGCGACGCCAAGATCGGTGTCATGCAAGACTTCCCCAACAGCGCAAAGCGAAGGTCGGCGCGGGATCGCGCCCAGGCGGATATCGGCGCCGCCGAGGCCACCCGCTCGGCGCAGGGCCGTGAGGTCCGGCTCAACACCGCTCTGGCGTGGATCGACCTGTTCTACGCCCGGCGCCGGCTCGCGGCCCTCGACGAGATCGAGGGGGCGCTGGCGCCGCTGCGTGACGCCGCCGCCTCGCAGGTCGCTTCCGGCGCACAGCGGCCCGCCCAGACCCTGGAGCCGGAACAGCTGACCGCCGCGCTGGGCGATCGGCGCGCGGACCTGGTCGCGGCCGTCGCAAGGGCGCGCGCCGACCTGGTGCGCTGGACCGGCGACGCCGAGGCCGACATTGCGGGCGCCCCCCCGGCCTACGATATCGACGCAGCCGCCCTGCATGCCGGCCTTGATCACCTGCCGGCGCTGGCCGTCTACGACGCAATGGGCCGGCAGGCCGACGCGGACGTCGGAGCCGCCAGGGCCGAACGGCGCTCCGACTGGGGCTGGGAGCTCGCCTACCAGCGTCGCGATCCCCGGTTTGGCGACATGGTCATGGTGCAGGCCACGGTCAGCCTGCCGCTGTTTGCCTCGACGCGGCAAAACCCCGTCATCGCCGCGCGCGTGGCGACCGCGGAGCGCGTGCGGATCGAGCGCGAGGCGGCGCGGCGCGAGTTGCTCGCGTCATTGGATGCGGGACTGGCGGATCACGCCATGCACCACGACCGGTTGCACCGCGCGCAGGAGACCCTGACGCCTTTGGCCAAACGGCGCGCCGACCTGGAAACCGCCGGCTATGCCGCCGGCTCCGCCAGCCTCTCCGATGTCCTGCAGGCCTTGCTGTCCCTTGCGGAAGCCCGGGTCGATACGATCAACCGTGAAGCCGATGTCGCCCGCGACGGCGCCCGCATCGTCTTGACCTTTGGAAGCCAGGCCCAATGACCGTCCTGTCCATGTCTCCCCCGCGCCTAGCTCTGGCTGGCGCCGCGGTCGCGGTCCTGGCCGGTGCTGGCGGCTACGGCCTCGCCCATCTGCAAAAGGCGTCGGCCCCGGCGCCCGTCGCGGCGGCTGGCCGCCCAAAACCCCTCTATTGGTACGACCCGATGATTCCGCTCGAGCACCATCAAGGTCCTGGCAAGTCTTCCATGAACATGGACCTCATCCCAAAATATGCGGACGCGGCGGTCGGCGTGTCGGGCGTCAGGATCGACCCCGCCGCGGCGCAGAACCTGGGCGTTCGCATCGCGACTGTCCGGCGAGGCGACTTCGCGCAAAGCCTGGACGCCGCGGGCGTTCTCGACTTCAACCAGCGGCAGGTCGCGGTCGTCCAGGCCCGCGCCGCCGGTTTCGTTCAACGGGTCTACGCGCGGGCCCCCGGCGACATCGTGCCCGCCGGCGCGCCGATTGCCGACCTCCTCGTCCCAAGCTGGGGCGGCGCTCAGGCCGAATACCTGGCCGTGCGGCGCGCTGGCGGTCCGGCCCTGGAGGCCGCCGCGCGGCAGAGGCTGCGGCTGCTGGGCATGCCTGAGGGGCTCATCGAGGCCGTCGCGCGCGATGGGCGGGCGCGCCCGGTTGTCACCGTCTCCACGCCGCAGGGCGGCGCCATCCAGACGCTCGAGGTGCGGCAGGGCATGACGGTCAACACGGGCCAGACCCTGGCGCAGGTCGCCGGTTTGGCGTCGGTGTGGCTGAACGCCGCCGTCCCGGAGGCGCTGGCGGGCCAGGTCCGCGTGGGCCAATCGGCCCGCGCCGAGCTCGCGGCCTTTCCAGGCGAAACGTTCTCGGGCCGGGTGACGGCGATCCTGCCGACGACCCAGGCCGACAGCCGCACCCTGCAGGTGCGTGTCGAGCTGGCGAACCCCGGCGCCCGGCTGCGCCCCGGCATGTTCGCCACGGTGCACCTCGCCAGCGCCGGCCGCCCGGCGCTGTTCCTGCCCTCGGAGGCGGTGATCCGCACCGGCAAGCGGACCCTGGTGATGCTGGCGGAAGATGGCGGGCGCTTCCAGCCTGTGGAGGTCCAGGTCGGCCGCGAAGACGGCGGCCGCACCGAAATCCTGGCGGGACTTGAGGCGGGCCAGAACGTGGTCGTCTCGGGCCAGTTCCTGATCGATTCCGAGGCCAGCCTGGCGGGCCTGCGAGCCCGCCCGCTCGCCACGGCCCAGGCCGCGGCGTCGGTTGCGCCATCTGCGGCGCTGTACGATGGCCGGGGTCGGGTCGAGACCCTCACGTCCGGCGCCATTACCCTTAGCCATCACGCGATCCCCGCGATCGGCTGGCCCGCGATGACCATGACGTTCAAGCTTGGCGCGCCAGGGCTCGCCAAGGGTCTCAAGATCGGCGACCAGGTCAGCTTTGGCTTTCAACAGACACCGGAGGGTCCCGTCGTCCGCCGCCTGGGCCCGGCGGCCGCCCAATGATCGCGGCCCTGATCCGCGCCTCGGTCCGCAACCGCTTCTTCGTGGTGATGGCGGCCCTGGCGTTGCTGGCGGCCGGGATCCTGGCCGTCCAGTCGACCTCCGTCGATGCGCTTCCGGACCTGTCGGACGTACAGGTCATCATCCGCACGCCCTACGCGGGCCAAGCCCCGCAGATCGTCGAGAATCAGGTCACCTATCCCCTGGCGACCACCATGCTGTCGGTGCCGGGCGCCAAGACCGTGCGCGGCTATTCCTTCTTCGGCGACAGCTTTGTCTACGTCCTGTTCGAGGATGGAACGGACCTCTACTGGGCCCGGTCGCGGGTTCTGGAATATCTGAATCAGGTCCAGAGCCGGATGCCGGCGGGGGCCAAGCCGGCCCTGGGGCCGGACGCGACGGGCGTTGGCTGGGTCTATGAATATGCGCTGGTCGACCGCACCGGCCATCACGACCTGTCCGAGCTTCGTTCCCTGCAGGACTGGTTCCTGCGCTATGAGCTGAAGACCCTGCCCGGCGTGGCCGAGGTCGCCAGCATCGGCGGCATGGTCAAGCAGTATCAGGTCGTGCTCGACCCGGTGAAGCTTGCCGCCTATGGCGTCACCCACCAGCAGGTGGTCGCCGCGATCCAGGCCGCCAACCAGGAGACCGGCGGCTCGGTCCTGGAACTGGCCGAGGCCGAATATATGGTCCGCGCCTCCGG
>NZ_JANMBF010000182.1:0-18692 GCF_031360265.1 Phenylobacterium sp. | reverse complement strand
TCCGCCGCCGTCTGCGCCTCAAACGCGCGCTGCTGGACCTCGCACAGCAGCGCCACGGTCTTCTCGGCGACGATGCCGAGCAACTGCTCGCGGCGTTCGGCTGTGGGGGTCGGGTCCGACATGGAACGAAACAAGAACATAGATAGAGCGTGGAGTCAAGCTTTTCGTTGGGCTTCTTGCTGCCGCTCCCTTATTCCCCCTACCGCGCCGGGGCCGCCGCGGCCTTCTCCCGCTCGACCGCACGCGCGCCGGCCAGCACGTTGGGCATCGCGTAGTTGCCCTCATGACAGGCGAACTCGTAGAGCGCCGCGTCGGTCGCGACGAACGCCATCTCCGCCCGCCAGGGACGGGAGAAGATCGTTGGGTCCTCAACGGAAAATTCATATTTCAGCGCTGCCGGCGCGACACGCGTGAAACGCTCCACGACCCTCGCGCCGGCGGTGAAAAAGAACGGCGCCTGGCTGAGTGGCGCTTCGGTGCGCAGGTTGGTGGTCTCCACAACCAGGGTGTCCTTCTCCCAATGACCGATGGAGTCGCCGGTCCATGGCCGAATCTGGGTGGGCAGATGCGCCGCGCCGATCCGGATGATGCGAAGCTCGCTGTTGTTCTCCGCCATGATCGCGATTGCGTCCCGGGTCTGCACGAACCGGTAGTTGGCGTTGTAGGGAGCGTTCATCATCACCGGCCCCATAGCGCCCCAGCTGGGCAGCAGGCAGCGGTCCCCCGCCACGGGCCGCGACTCGGGGCCGTCGAAGGACTCGATCTGGGCCTTGGCGAACACCGCGACACGGCGCTGGCCTTCGACGGTGTAAGGCAGTTGGCCGTCGTCCGGGTCAACCAGCCACGAGGTCCGAAGTTCGCCGTCCACTCGGGCCAGATGCGCCCCGTCCCACCACTCGCTCTCGCTGCCGCCAACGTTCGCCACAGTGCTCGGCGGCGAGTAGCTGGTCATGAGTTTGCGCTCTGCCTCCGCCACATCCGCGGGGCGCACGACCAGCGGCAGGAGCCCGGCCGGGCGTTGCAGTCGCGTGAGCGCGTTGTTGTTCCAGAGGCCATTTAGGTCGGGCGCGCCGTAGGCGTTTCGCGGGGCGCGATAGCTTTGCCCCTCGGCGCCGGCCGCGGACAGGCCCAGCAGACCGGTTAGGGAGAGCACGAACATACCTCTCCCGATCGTCTTCAGATCCATGGCTGAACACCCCCGACAGCATCGAGGGGCGCCGCGCGAGATCCGTCAACGCCTCGACTGACCGCCTGATGCGTGCGCCGCATATCCATTTCGACGTGGTGAACGCGGACTATCGGCTGGCGACCAAGATGTATTTTCCTGGCGAGGACTTGAACGCGAAGGACCTGCTGCTTTCGACTCTGGCGTCGCGACATCGCGATCCCAACGCCGCCACCTGCCAGCCGGCCGCGACCAGCGAACCGGGCGTCATGGCGTTCCGGTGGAACATCTTCTGGCTGACGTGAACATGGCGGGCTCGATGGAGTCTGGAGGCTAATGGAACTCCGGCGAGAAGCGGATGTTGTCGCGCTCGAGCCCCTTCAGCACCACGTCCAGACCGCCGGACTTGATCATCCATTCCAGGCGATGGTCGCGGTATTCGCGCTTGAACAGGCCCTTTTCCACCAGCTCGGCGACATTGGGCATGTCGGCGCCGCGGGCCATGGCGGCGATTTCGGCGGTCGTGTCGATCACCGAGGGCCGGGCGTTGGCGCGGGCCAGCCAGGCGGCCAGCTTCGAGCCCTCCGGCGGCGGATGGCCCTGGCCCACCGAGCCGTTGAGAAACGGGACCACCGCCAGGTCGCCCCAGCCGAAGGTCTCGCCGTTGAACCACGCGCGCGCGCCCAGCTGTCGCTCCAGCCAGGCGTAGAACCCGACGAGCTGGCGGGCCGCGGCGGCCTCGATGGCCTTGGCCTGCTCGCCCTGCGCCCGTTTGAACCAGCGCAGTTCCGAGAGGCCCCAGTTGATCGGCTCGAAGTGGGTGTCCATAACCTCTTCGATGGCCCGCACCCGAGCCCGGTCGGCGGGGCTTTTTGGCAGCATCGGGGGCGTCGGATAGGCGTCCTCCAGATATTCGAGGATCACGGTGGAATCGAACACCGCGACCTCGCCGTCGATCAGGGTCGGCACCTCGGCGCGGGGATTGGCCTGCGCAAACGCGCCCGCCGCCCCGCCGGCGCCCAGGCCGCCGGGGGAGACCGTCTCGAACGCCAGGCCCTTTTCGCGCATGGCGATCTTGACCTTCTGGCCGTAGGGCGAGAGCGGGTGGTCGTAGAGCGTGATCATGGACGCATCCTCATGAGGCGAAGGCTTCCGACCCCGCGGGCGCATGGCGCGCCTGCGAAGCCTTGGCGGCCCGGAAGCCCGGCCGGGCCTGCAGGCGGGCCCAATAGGCCGCGACGGCGGGCGTGAACTCGGCGTCCAACCCCAGCTGTGCGGCGAGCAGGAGCGCATAGCCCACCGAGATGTCCGCCGCCGTGAACCGCCCGGCGCAGAGCCAGTCGCCTCTCTCCAGAGCGCGATCCACGGCCTTGAGCCGGCTCAGGAACCACTTGGCGTAGTCGTCGGCCACGACCTCGGCCTTGCCCGGCTCGAAGCGGCGATAGCGCAGCACCAGGGTCTGGGGGAAGGTCAGCGTCGCCTCGCCGAAGTGCAGCCAGTTCAGCCAGGCGCCGTAGGCCGCATCGTCCCCCTCGACCGCCAGCGGGCTCGGGCCGTAGCGGGTGACCAGATACTGCACGATGGCCGCGGACTCGGTCATGAAGGTCTCGCCGTCGGCCAGCGCCGGGATGGTGCCCAGCGGATTGACGGCCATAAATTCCTTCGCCCGGTAGCGCGGCGGGAAGGGCATCACGGTGAGCTCGTAGGCGAGCCCCAGTTCCTCCAGCGCCCAAAGAGGCCGGAACGAACGCGCATCGGCGCAGTGATAAAGCCGGATCAAATTCAGCCCTCCCGCTTGGCGTAGTTCGGCGCGCGTTTTTCGAGGAAAGCCGAGACACCCTCCTGAAAGTCACCGTCGGAGCTGGCCAGGATCTGATTGCGGTCTTCCATGGCGATGACGGCCTCCAGCCCTTGCGCGTCGATGGCGTGGTTCAGCGCCTCCTTGGTGAGCCGCAGGCCCAGCGGGGTGGCGTGCAGCATGTCGTCCACGAAGCCTTGCGCCTCGGCGCGCAGCGCGTCCTTGGCGACGATGCGGCTGACAAGGCCCAGCTGATAGGCCCGCTCGGCGTCGATGAAGCGACCGGTCAGCATGTATTCGGCGGCCACCGACGACCCCACCATCCGGGGCAGGAAATAGCTGACGCCGATGTCGCAGGCCGACAGCCCGATGCGGATGAAGGCCGCGTTCATGCGCGCGCTCGGCGTGGCGATCCGCACATCGGACGCGAGCGCCAGAGCAAAGCCGCCGCCGGCCGCCGCGCCGTTGATGCAGGCCATGATCGGCTGTGGGCATCTGCGCATGGCGATGACGATCTCGCTGATCTCGCGCTGACGGGTCAGCCCCGCGCCGATCCCGCGCGGCGCCTGCGGGTCGCCCCGTTCCTTCAGATCAAGACCCGCGCAAAAGGCGTCCCCCGCCCCCTGCAGCACCACCACCCGGACGTCGCGACGCCAGTAGAGGCCTGTGAAGAACTCGCGAAGCTCAGTGACCAGGCCCCGGCTCAGCGCATTCAGGCGCGACGGCCGGTTCATCGTCGCCCAGACCACCTCGCCGTCCTGCTTCAGCTCCAGCTCGGCCATCTCAGAGCCCCTTCAGCCCAAGGCCCTGCAGCCAGGGGACCAGCAGCGCAGTCACCGCGTCCGGCCGCTCCTGCTGGGTCCAGTGGCCGCAGCCGGGCAGCACGTGAACGCCGCGCAGGTCGGTGACGTGCTGGGCCATCAGCGCGCCGGGGTCGGCGATGCGTCCAAAGCCGTTGAACGCCGGGTCGCGGTCGCCGCCGATCAGCAGGGTCGGCATCTCCAGCTTGCGACCCAGAAATTGCTGCAACCAGGCGAAGTCGCGCTCGTGGTTGCGATAGCGGCTGATCGGCCCGAAGAAGCCCGAGGCTGTGAATTCGCCGACGTAGTAGTCGAGATCCTGGGGCGTCATCCAGGCGGGGAAGACCCGCGGGTCGACCATTCCTTCCAGCAGGGTCGCGCCGTGCTGTTTCTGCGGCCAGGTCCCGTGCGGCGCGTCGCCGCAGATGCCGTAGTAGAACTTGCGCAGGAACCCGCGCACATCGGCCTCGGCCTCGCGTTCCGGCAGGCGCAGGTTCTGGAACCAGGCCTGGTAAAAGAAGTGCCCCTTCGAGGTGAACGCCTCAGTGAAAATCTCGGTGAACGGGCGGTTTGGCACGCCGGTGAACGGCACCGACAGCCCCGCCACGGCGCGGAACGCGTCCGGCCGCGACAGGGCCGAATTCCAGACGATGGGCGCGCCCCAGTCGTGGCCGATGAGGATCGCCGGCGCGTCCGGCTGCAGCGCCTTGGCCACTCCGGCCACGTCGGCGGTCAGGCTTTCCATGTCATAGGCGGCGACGTCGCCCGGCTTGTCCGAGCCGCCATAGCCGCGCACGTCGATGGCCGCGGCCGTGAACCCAGCCGCCGCGATGGGGCCGAGTTGGTGGCGCCAGGAAAACCAGCTCTCCGGGAAGCCGTGGACCATGAGCACCAGCGGCCCCTGGCCCTCGACGGCCACGCGGATCTGCGCCGCGCCCGCGTCTATCGTCCTGAATTCGGGCATTTCGCCTCGCTCCCTATATCGGCCATGCTCCGCGCTGGGCGCCCTGGTGGCAAGGGTGACTTGGCGGAACCGTTGACCTGACCTGTCCGCGTGCGAGCATGGGGCCAGGAGGACGGCGCCATGGCGACGACCGAGATCACAACAGGCGCCGATGGCGTCACCCTGGAGGTCGCGGCGCATGTCGCCACGATCACGCTGGATCGGCCCCACCGGCGCAATGCGCTGAACTACCGGGCCTACGATCAGTTGGAGGCGGCGTTCCGCATGGCGTCGGAAGACCCGGCGGTGCGCTGTGTCGTGGTCACCGGCGCCGATCCGGCCTTCTGTTCCGGCGACGACGTGGGCGAGATCATGGCCGGGCCGAAGCGGGTCTCTGCGACGCCTGCCGCGGCGCCGACGGCGACCCCGGCGGCGATGGCGGCCTTGGAATGCACAAAGCCGGTGATCGCGGCCGTCAATGGCGCCGCGGTCGGCTGGGGCATGGAGCTGGCGCTCTTCGCCGACATCAGGATCGCCTCGGAGAAGGCCAAATTCGCTGAACTTTTCGTCAAGCGCGGCCTGCCCTGCGACGTCGGCGGCTTCTATCGCCTGCCGGCCATCGTCGGCCCCGCCAAGGCCGCCGAACTGCTGTTCACCGGCGATGTCATCGACGCGGCCGAGGCCCTCCGCATCGGCCTGGTCACCGAGGTCACCCCGCACGCGGAACTCATGCCGCACGCCCTGGCGCTGGCCGGTCGCATCGCCGCCAACCCGCCGCTCGCGGTCCAGCGCCTGAAGGCCGGCCTCGCCCGCTCGGCCTACGGCGACCCACGCGAGATCGGCGCCTGGGCCATGGGCGCGATCCGTGACCTGATGCGCACCGACGATCACAAGGAAGGCGTCGCCAGCTTCATGGAGAAGCGTGCGCCGGTCTTCACAGGGCGGTAGGGCCATGAACGAACTCGATTTCAGCGGCAAGGGCGTCCTGGTGGTGGGCGGCTCCAGCGGCATCGGCAACGGCATCGCCCACGCCTTCCTCGACCATGGCGCGGCGGTGCACGTCTGGGGCACGCGCCCCACGGCCCACGACTATGAGGGCTCCGAGGGCTCCGACCTCAACGGCCTGGCCTATCAGCAGGTGGATGTCGCCGACCGCGAACAGGTCGCCGACGCCTCCGGCCCCGACGCGCTCGACGTGCTGATCCTCTGCCAGGGGACGGTGGTCTATCGCCGCGGCGAGTTCGAGCCGGAAGGCTGGGACCGAGTGATGGCGGTCAATCTCGACAGCCTGATGGCCTGCGCCCTGCGCTTCCACGACGCCCTGGCCGACCGCCAGGGGGTGATCATCATCGTCAGCTCGGTGTCCGGCTTTACCTCGAACCGGGGCAACCCGGCCTACGCGGCGTCCAAGGCCGGCGCGGTCAGCCTGACCAAGACGCTGGGCGAAGCCTGGGCCCGCGATGGCGTCCGCGTGGTGGGCCTGGCGCCGGGCCTGGTCGACACCAAGCTGACCAAGGTCACCGTCGACCACCCCGACCGGCTGGAGGGCGCCCTGCGGGCGATCCCGCTCGGCCGCATGGGCACACCCCAGGACATGGCCGGCGCGGCCCTGTTCCTGGCCTCGCCGCTGGCGGCCTATGTGGTCGGCCAGACCCTCATCGTCGATGGAGGCCTGAGCCTTTGACCGCCCTGTCCCGTTCCGTCGCCGGCTCCACCGTCCTGATCACCGGGGCGGCCAGCGGCATGGGCCGCGCCACCGCCGAGGTGTTCGCCGCCGAGGGCGCCCATGTGGCGCTCACCGACATCGCCTCCGAGAGCGTGCGCGAAGTCGCCGACGACCTGGTCCACCGGGGCTACAGCGCCGAGGCCTGGACGCTCGACGTCGCCGACGGGGCGGCCATCGAGGCCGTGGTCGCCGCCGTGGCCCAGCGATTCGGCGGCCTCGACATCATCATCAACAACGCCGGTGTCGGCGGCTTCGCGGCCATCGACGCGGCCAACTACGAGGCGATCTGGACGCGCGCGCTGGGCGTCATGCTGACCTCGCACCAGCGGATCATCCGCGCCGCCCTGCCCCACCTGCGCAAGTCCGCCGCCCCCAGGATCGTCAACATCGCCTCGACCGAGGCGCTCGGGGCCACGTCGCGCGATTCAGCCTACGCCGCCGCCAAGGCCGGGGTCACCGGCCTCACGCGCGCGCTCGCCGTCGAGCTTGGCCGCGAGGGCATCACCATCAACTGCATCTGCCCCGGCCCGATCCTCACCGGCATGACCGAGGCGATCCCGCAGGCCGACAAGGCCACCTTCGCCAAACGCCGCACCGCGCTGGGCCGCTACGGCCGCCCGGAAGAAGTGGCGCACATCACGTTGAGCCTCTGCCTGCCGGCGGCGTCCTACATCACCGGCGTGACCATCCCGGTGGACGGCGGCCTGATGGCGCGCAACGCCTGAGGTCCGGCCGACCCGCGGGGTCGATCCGGGAACCAAGGCGCGGCGCTACAGGCGCTGCGGCCACCCGGTGGCCGGGTCCGCTTGGTCCGCCGTCGAACCTACGCGACTCGACCTGCTCGCCTCACCCGCCAGCCCGCCCGGCGGCGATCTTGTAGACCAAATTCCGATCCCGTCGTCCGACGGCGACCACGACGACCGTCACCACGTCATCATCCACCCGGTAGACGAGGCGATAGCCCGCCGCGCGCAGCTTGATCTTGTAACAGTCCGGCAATCCGCTGAGCTTGGCCGAGGCCAAACGCGGGCCATCCAGCCGCTCGATAAGCTTCTTTCGGAACTGCTCTCTAACATTCGCCCCCAACGCGTCCCACTCCTTGCGGGCGCTCGGCAGGAAGGCGAGCCGCCAGGTCACCGCGCCCTACAACGCGTCGAGGGAAACCGGCACGGGAACCTCGTCAGCTCGGGCTCGAACCAGCTCCGCCAGTTCGATGTCTTCCAATCGGTCCATCAACTCTTCCCAGGCCTTAGCCGGGACAAGGTAGGCCGCGGGCGTGTTGCGGTTCAGCACTGCGACGGGAAAGCCGCCCGCCGCCTCGATCACGGCGGTAGGGTTCTTTTTGAGGTCCGATATGCTGACGCCAGACCCAGCAAGGAGTTGATCGATCATGATCTCTAATTAGGTCTCTAATCAGGTCATGTCAACGATGCCGGCGATCATTCCGCCACCGCCGGAGCGCTGCCTTCCGCCTAGTGCTGCGCCACCTCACCGTCGCCCAACGTAGGCGCCCAAGCTTCGACCAACGCCTGGGTCATGCCCATTCCGTCCAAGGCGGAGAGTGTCTCACGCGCCGCCGGAGAGCCTTCGGGATAGCCGTAGCTCGCGGCAAGCACCGTAAGGGTCGGGACGAAGGCCGGGGTGTGCTGGGCCGACTGGCGCAGGTGCGCCACCGCCTCGCCAGACCCCATAGCCCAGCGCCCGCAGAGCCTCCGCCACCGGTGCGCCTGGTCCGCCGACGAGCGGGCGTAGGCGATGAAGATGTTGGCGGCGGTCAGATCTCGTCGTCAGCCCATGGCGGTCGATCTGACGCTCGGTCAAGGTAGCTCAGCATGCCGGATGGCTGCGCACAACCGGCTCGCCGGCTGAGGAAGCTCGTGGCGGAGTCGCCAAGACGGAACGTAACAGAATCTAAATTCTCCAAGCGCCCCTGTATTTCATGTCCGCGGTCGCCTGCCTCAGGATCCTGCTCGACGCTCGCCCGGGCACGGCCGAAGCATGGAAGCTGCCCGGCCTGATCACCAAGGTGGCTCTCGCATTCTTCGAAACCCGCTGGGCCTGGCCTCGAAGGTACGGGGAGGTCGCACCCTGCGCCTTCGTCCTCGCGGACCCCCGCGCCAGCGAGATCGATGTCCACAAACTGTCGATGCTCGCCGACGATCTGCACACCAAGCTGTTCGGCTCGAACGGGACGGGCGAGGTGGTCCTGATGTCCTTCGAGGGGGATGAGACCCAAGCGATGCGGTTCGCGGCGGCGGAGGAAAGCGAACTGAGGTCCGTGTTGAGCGGCGCGTCCAGCGAAACGTTCGGCGGCAGGATCTGCAGGATCAAGCCCCACGAGGTCGTGGTCCTCAGCTCGGAGCCCGCAGCGCAGGCGCCGGCGGCGCCCCCTGCGGACTCGACTGAGCCAATCCGGCTCAACGAAAATCGGTTCTCCGGAGTCTATTTCTTCCCGAAGCAGGCCTTTGTGGGAAATAGCCTGACCTCGCGAAAGCCTGGCGCCGAACGCTTCTATAGCCCTACCGACGCCGCGCGATTCCAATCCATCGACAAGGCCTTTGAGTTCGATCTCTGCGCGCTCGAGGCGGCGCCATCCGTGCTCTCTCAGGCGATGCTCGGCCTACTGTTTCTCCCGTTCAGCTTTTCGACAATCGTCCGCCCCGGAATGCGGGAGGCCTATCAGAAGTTTCTGGATCTCTTGCCGCGGGATCGGCGGAGCACTTTGGCGGCGGCGGTCTATAGTGTCCCTCGCGACCCCTCCCTCGCGGCTCTGGCGCAGGTGAAGAGACTGCTGTCTCCGACCTTCAGCAACATCGGTCTGCACGTCAATGACGCGGGCTTCGAGATCGACAAGCTCGGACCCGAAGCGGTTTCCAGTGTCACCTTCGTGCTACCCGACGGTGACGAGCGCGCTCGCCTGGCCGGGGCGAGGCGGTTCATGGACCAGAGGGCCCAATTCAAGGCGAAGCGCATATGGCCGGCGATCGCCGACATATCCACAAAACGCGAAATGGACACCTGCGTTGAACTGCGCGTGCCGTTTCTGACCGGCCGCGCCGTTTGCGAACAGCTTGTCCATCCCATGCCGCCGCGGGAAATGATCCTCGGCCATCTTCCGATCACCGGGAGCGGGAAGCACGCCAGCGCGTTCGTCGCCGCTTGAACTCTCCCATTGGCTGTGGGGTCACGGCCGGCGCGCACAACGATGGGGCCGCCGCGAAACCGTCCGCTACCCGTTGAACCGCCGGTTGAGCTTGCGCATGCCGCCGAGCCAGCGGCCGTAGTTGTCCGTCTTGTTGCGCATATAGGTCAGCACCTCTGGGTGCGGCAGGATCAGGAACTCTTCCGCCTCGATCGACTTGACCACCACGTCGGCCAGGAACTCCGGCTCCATCATCCCGTCGATGCTGGCCACGCCGTCGGGGTTGCCGGCGGTCATCGCCGTGCGCACGGCCTGCGGGCAGAGCACCGAGACCTTGATCCCCTGGTCGCCGTGCGTGATGGCCAGCCATTCGGCCAGGCCGACGGCGGCGTGCTTGGTCACCGCGTAGGGCGCCGAGCCGATCTGCGACAGCAGTCCCGCCGCCGAGGCGGTGTTCAGGAGGTAGCCGCCGCCCCGCGCGGCCATCCGCGGCACCAGGTGCCGCGCGGCCCAGACATGGGCCATGACGTTGATGTCCCAGATCCGCTGCCAGTCGTCGTTGGGGGTCTCCGCCCCGCCGCCGACGCCGATGCCGGCGTTGGAACAGAACAGGTCGATCGGCCCGTGGTCAGCTTCCACCGTCTCGATCAGGGTCTGGATGTCGGCTTCCCTGGCCACGTCGACCTTGAAGGCCACGCCGCCGATCCCCGCCGCCGTCGCCTTGGCGCCGGCCTCGTCG
The DNA here is from genome assembly GCF_031360265.1 of Phenylobacterium sp. Classification (GTDB taxonomy): domain Bacteria; phylum Pseudomonadota; class Alphaproteobacteria; order Caulobacterales; family Caulobacteraceae; genus Phenylobacterium. The sequence continues at coordinate 8,379 of NZ_JANMBF010000182.1, read as the reverse complement.
CGGTCGGCGCAGACCACCAGCTTCGCGCCCTCGGCGGCAAACCGCTGGGCCATGGCCCGGCCGATGCCGCTGGCCGCGCCGGTCACCACGATGATGCGATCGTTGAGTTTCATGGCCTTGCGCCTCCCCAGTTCTGCTGTGATGGGCCAAGGGTCTAGCGGATTTCGCGCCGGGGGCTAAGCGGCGAAGCTGGGGTGTGCGAGACACGAGCCCGCTTGCATGCCGAGCCCAGGGAGCAAACACTCCGCCTCATGAGCCAGCTCGCCCGCCTCGCCCTCGCCGCCGTCCTGGCGGTCGCCGCCCCAATCTTGAGCCCCACAGCCTACGCCGCCGGCTACCACGCCCCCAGGAACGGGTTCGGCCAGCCGGACCTGGGCGGCGCCTGGACCAACGCCTCGCTGACCAGCCTGCAGCGGCCGGCGATGTTCAAGAGCCTCACCCTCACCGAAGCCGAGGCGGTGGCGGTGGAAAAACGCCGCGCCGCCGCGCGCGCCACGCAGGACCGGCCCAGCGATCCCAAGGCCGGCGCCCCGCCCGCGGCCAACGACCCCGGCGGCTACAACGCCTCGTGGACCGACCCCGGCGTGGCGCTGGGCCGCATCGCCGGCCAGGTGCGCACCTCGTGGATCGTCGATCCCGTCGACGGCCAGCTGCCCTATACGCCGGCCGGGCGCCGCGCCTATGTCGAGGCGCTGCGCAAGGCGCGCAACAGCTGGGACGGGCCGGAGGGTCGCCCGCTTGGCGAGCGCTGCATCCTGGGCTTCGGCTCCACTGCCGGGCCGCCGATGCTCAACGTGCTCTACAACAACAACTATCAGATCGTGCAGTCGAAGGACGCGGTGGCGATCCTGGTGGAAATGAACCACGACGCGCGGATCATCCGGCTCACCGACCGCCGCCATCCCGACCCCGGCATCCGCCCCTGGATGGGCGACAGCGTCGGCTGGTGGGAGGGCGAGACGCTGGTCGTCGAGACCACCAACTTCAATCCGGGCGAGAGCCTGAGGCCCTATTTCGGCAATTCGGTGCTGCTGTCGCCCAATGCGCGGGTGACCGAGCGGTTCACCCGCCTGTCCGCCAGCCAGATCCTCTATCGGTTCAGCGTCGACGATCCGGCCACCTACGCGCAGGTCTGGACGGCCGAGATGCCGCTCAACGCCGCCGCCGGCCCGATGTACGAATACGCCTGCCACGAGGGGAACTACGCCCTCCCCGGCATCCTGGCCGGCGCGCGCCGGGCGGAGCGCGAGGGCGGCAGGCCAGAAACCGTCGAGGTCAGCGAGTAGGCTGGCCCCGAGGCTTGCGGGCGCCTTCTTGCGCTTCGAGAGCAGCAGGCTGGGCGGTTGTGGCGCGACAATTGCCGCCCTGCGGTCCATGGTCTGCTCCGGAGGGCTCGATCAGTTCGGTGTAAGGAGCGCCGCCTGTCGCACGCCATCGAAGATGAACTGCACGGCCAAGCCCGCAAGCAACACCCCGGATATCCGGCCGACGACGTCGGCGCCCGTCTGCCCCAGGCGGCGGACGAGAAACTCAGACATGAGCATAGCGATATAGGTGACAGCCAGACAGACCCCGACCATCAGCACAACCGCAGCCCTCTCCAGCCATGCTTGCGTGCGGCCCATCACCAGCACGACCGCCGCAAGACTGCCGGGGCCCGCGATCAGCGGGAAGGCCAAGGGGAAAATCGCGATGTCGCCGGCCTGTTGCGCATCCCGTGTTTCACGCGCGTTGATCGACGAGAGGCCGGGGTTCGAGAAGGTGAGTGTCAGCGCTTGCAAGAACAACAATACGCCGCCCGCCACCCGAAAGGCCGGCAGCGAGACACGCAGCAGCGAGAGAACAGCCGCGCCGCAGAGTGCGAACAACAGCAGGACAAGGCCCGCGATTGTCACCGACCGCGCGGCCAGACTCCTGCGCTCCGGACGATGCGCGCCTGCGGTCAGGGCGGCGAAGACCGCTGCCGTTTCAATCGGACCGATCGTCACAAAGACCGTGACGAACGCCGACAAAACGTTCGATGGAAGGTTCATCCCAGAGCCGCAATTGCGCCGATCCCGGACCCTCCCTGGCCCGTCGGGGACGACTTAGGATGGCCTCAAAAATCTTCAAGCCAGAGGTCTTGACGCCGTTTTTGGTCACCCTAAATCTTCCGCCGTCGAGCGCCACCAGGGCTCGACATTCAGGGGGCGCCCGCGCTTCCGGGCGCCTCTTAGGTCCAACTTGCTCGTTCTGAGGAGATGGAAATGAGAACGGCATATGACTTCTCGCCCCTCTACCGGTCGATGATTGGCGTCGACCGCATGGCGGACCTCATCGCCACCGCGATGAGGAGTGAGGATGACCGTAGCTACCCGCCCTATGACGTCGAAAAAACCAGTGACGAAGGCTATCGCATCACCCTGGCCGCGGCTGGCTTTGCTGCCGATGAACTCGAAATCACCGCGCAGCCGAACCTCCTGATCATCGCCGGCCACAAGGCAAAGGATGAGGGCGATGGCGCACGCACCTACCTTCATCGTGGCATCGCGGCCCGCAATTTCGAGCGCAGATTCGAGTTGGCCGACTATGTGGTGGTCAAGTCCGCCACCTGCGACAACGGCGTACTATCGATCGATCTGGCCCGCGAGGTGCCTGAGGCCTTGAAGCCTCGACGCATCGAGATCGACGCCGTTGAGGCCACGCAGAGCATGCGCCGGATCAACAAGTCGCAGACCGAGCGCCACGCGGCCTGATCTGCCGGCTCCATCAAGCCGGAGCTCAAGGCGGAGACCGACCGCCTCGACGCTCGCCTGCACGTGAAGAAAGGAGGCTTACCATGAACGTGCGCGATCTTGTTCCCTGGGCCCGGGCCAACGACCGGGACCGCAACCTGCCGGCGACCCAGGACACGGCCGCCAGTCCGCTGTTCACGCTTCACCGGGAGATGAACCGGCTGTTCGATGATGTCTTCCGCGGCTTCGATACGCCCACGCTGTGGGGCGGCCGTGGCGCCTGGCCCCAGCTTGAGGTCCAAGACGTCGACGGCGAGATCCGGGTGACCGCCGAACTACCGGGTCTAGAGGAAAAGGACATCGAGGTGCTGTTCGAGGACGGCGTTCTGATTTTGCGCGGCGAGAAGCGCGCGGCGGCCGAAGACAGCGGTCTCGCCTTCAGCGAGCGCATCTACGGCCGCTTTGAGCGCCGCTTGGCTCTCGGTGAGATCGACCCCGACCGGATCCAGGCCCGGTTCCACAACGGAGTCGTGACGGTGACCGCGCCGAAATCCGAGCAGAGCCAGTCGCGGGTGAAGCGAATTCCCATAAACTCTGGCGCCACCAGCCATTGATCCTTGGCGACTGTCGTCCATCCGAGGTCGGCCTGAGGGTTGCCGGCCTCGGATGACCTGTCAAAACCTGTTGTCGGAGATTCTCATGCGTACCCTTCGCAAAGTCATCCTCGCTGGTGCTGCGGTTATCGCGCTCGCGGGCGCCGCTGGATTGGCCGCCGCTGAACTCAAGAACGCCCACGTGTTGGCCGTCCAACTGCCTGACGGCTCCGTGGCGCGTATCCGATACGTCGGCGACACGCCGCCGACTGTGAGTTTCACCCCCGCGCCTATAGCGTTCTCAATCCCTTCGCCGGCGTCCGATCCCTTCGTGCCAGAATCGCCTTTCGCGGCGCTGGAGCGGATGTCCGGGGACATGGGCCGGGGGGTCGACGCGATATTCCGGGAGGTCAGCGCGCAGCCTGCGATGGCGATCATCGGTCCGGACCTGATGCAGGTCGATGTCGGCAAGCTACCCCCGGGCGTCCAGGGCTTCTCTATGGTTTCGACGATATCCGGAAACGGCATTTGCACCCGAAGCGTCCAGTATCGGTCACCCGGCGAAGGTAGGCCGCCACAGGTCGCGACCCAAACGTCTGGCGCCTGCACGGCCGATCAAAGGCGGCCGGCGCTTTCGGTGACGTCTGGCTCGGCCTCAGAGACCTCCCAGCATGACGGAGCGGGACGACAGCCCGTCATCGTTTCATGACACCTGCGGCCCTCTGACGGGCTGCTGGAGAAAGGCGAACACAGGAGAAGCAATGATGCGACTCGCAACGTCAGAACAAGTCTTTGACCAGCCGGGCGTCCGGCCGCCCGGTCGCCTCAGGACCGCCCTCGAACGCGGCGTTCGTCCTGCCGTTGGCTTCCAAAATCCCGACGATGTGGTGAAGGACCCGCACCTCACATTCCAAGACAAACGAGAGATCCTGGCATCCTGGGCGTCAGACGCTTCTGCGGTTCAGGACGAACCCCGCCTGAGGTGGCTGTTGGGCACTGTCGAGCCCGTTCCTCTGGACGAGGTGCTTGCGTCGCTTAGACGGATCGACGCGATGGAGGCGGGTCGTGATTGCCGCAGTCACTAGCGTCCCAAGGGTGAACCTGGTCGTGCGCTGGCCAAGGAGACCATCACGGTGTCGCGTAGTCAGCGGCCGGTCTGCAACACCGTCGAGGTCAGCGAGTAGGCCACGACGCCGCGCCGCAATCCTCGGCACGGGAAGGGCCAATATCGCTTCTCGGTTGCAAGCTTTTGACGGCGGACCCTAACTATGGCCTGAATGTGGCGCAGAACGCCGGCCCGGGCTCCACGGGGTGGCGACCGGCCGACGAGCGGATCTGGCCTTCGGTCGGCCGTTGCTGTGGAAACCTCGCCGGCAGGGATGACTTGGTGATGGCCCCGCGCGACTCAGCTCAGCCCTACATGGTCTATATGGGCCCGCGCCCCGTGCGTCCGGTCGCCGAGACCCTCGACGCCGAGGCTACTGCGCGCGCCGTGGAAGACTGGCGCAGGGCTCATCCGGAGTTCGGCAAGGCCGGGCCGTCGGCCGGCGCGCGGTCGGGCCTGGCGGCCGCTGTGGGCGGCGCCCTGGTGGCCGGCCTGACGCTGGGCATCTGGATCGGCCCGAGCCTGCGCCCCGTCGAAACGGTCGCCCCGGTCCCCGACGCCCCGGCCCCCGACGCCCAGGTCGCCGCGCCCGATCCGCCGGCTCCGACGCGCGTCCACGCGCCGCCGGACCGGGCGCTGATCGCCGCCCAGGCCCTGTTAACCGGCCTGGCGCCCGCCCACGCCGACCCGACGCCCGCGCCCCACAAGGCCAGGCTCGCGGTGGCGAAGACCCGGCGCGGCCCAGCCTCGCCAGGGCCCAAGGCCGCCGCGCGGCCCGCGCCAGAACCTGAGTCCGTATTGGCCGAGCCGATCGGCTGCAAGCCCGGCGCGAGCCGCCTGCAGGTCACCCTCTGCGCCGATGCGACCCTCGCCGCCGCCGACCAGGACATGAAGCGCGCCTACCAGCGGGCGCTGAAGTCGGGCGCGCCGGTCAAGATCCTGCGCGCCCAGCAGGACGACTGGCAGGCCGCCAGCGAAACCGCCGCCGCCCGCTCGCCCGGTGACCTCGCCAGCGCCTACCGCCAGCGCATCGACGACCTGAACGCCCTGGCCGACGACCCGCCGCACTGAAGACGGCGTCATGAGGGGGCTCAGGTCAGCTCCAGCCCCGCCAGGCTACCCTCGGCGCGCCAGTCCTCCAGCACCTTGACGAAGGCCACCGGCCCCGCGCCATAGGAACCGTTGCGGTTGCTCATCGCCTGCACATTGCCCTCGTTGTTGTAGTAGCCGGGGGTGCATTCCTCGAGAAACGCCTGCCGCTGGATCGACAGGTCGATGATGGTCTGGACCCAGGCCTGTTCCGCGGCTTCCGAGGCCTCGACCCGGCGGACCTGGTGATCGGCGCAGTGCTTGAGGATGTAGGCAATGTGCCGGGACTGCTCATTGATCATGTGCGGGAAGTTCGCGGTGAACCCCGACTGGGTGTTGGAGACGATGAAGCAGTTGGGAAAGCCCCGGCTGTGCATCCCGTGCAGGGTCGAGACCCCATCCTGCCACCGCTGCGTCAGCGTCACCCCGTCGCGTCCGTGCAACTCATAGCCGGAGCGGCGGGTGAACTCGGTGCCGACCTCGAACCCGGTGGCGTAGATCAGGCAGTCGAGTTCGTATTCGACGCCATTGGCGACGACCCCGCTTTCCGTGATGCGGTCGACGCCGCGCCCTTGCGTGTCGATCAGGCGCACGTTGGGCCGGTTGAAGGTCGCCAGGTACTCGTCATGGAAACACGGCCGCTTGCAGAACTGGTTGTAGTAGGGCTTCAGCGCCTCGGCGGTCGCGGCGTCTTCGACCACGCTGTCAACCCGGGCGCGCACCTGTTCCATCTTCTTGAAATCGGCCAGCTGCATCAGGGCGGCGGGATCGTCCACCGTCTCGCCGGCGGCGATCTTCTTGCGCGCCAAGAGCAGGATGTTGCCGATGATGTCGGTCCAGCCGTCGTTGACCAGGTCCTCCGCCTGGAAGCCGCCGGAGAGCAGGATGTTGAAATTGTCCATCCGCCGCTGCTGCCAGCCGGCCTCCAGCCCCCGCGCCCAGTCCGGGTCGGTGGGCGTGTTGTTGCGCACGTCGATGGACGACGGCGTGCGCTGGAAAACGAACAGTTCGCCGGCCGCCGCGCCCAGGTGGGGCACGCACTGCACGGCGGTGGCGCCGGTGCCGATCACCCCGACCCGCTTGCCGGCCAGCCGCTCCAGCCCGCCTTCTGACGTCCCGCCCGTGTAGCCATAGTCCCAGCGGCTGGTGTGGAAGGAATGGCGCTTGAAGCTCTCGAGACCCGGTATGCCCGGCAGCTTCGGCCGGTGCAGCGGCCCGTTGGCCATGACCACGAAACGGGCGCGAAGCGCATCGCCCCGGTTGGTGGTCACCGTCCAGCGCGCGGCGGACTCGTCCCAGCGCATCTCCGTGACCTCGGTCTGGAACACGGCGCCGCGATAGAGGTCGAAGTGCTCGCCGATCGCCCGGCTGTGGGCCAGGATCTCCGGCGCGCGGGCGTACTTCTCGCTCGGCACATAGCCGATCTCTTCCAGCAGCGGCAGGTAGATGTAGCTTTCGATGTCGCAGGCCGCGCCCGGATAGCGGTTCCAGTACCAGGTGCCGCCGAAGTCGCCGCCCTTCTCGATGATCCGGATGTCGTCGACGCCGGCCTCGCGCAGCCGGGCCGCGGCCAGCTGGCCGCCAAAGCCGCCGCCGACCACCACCACCTCGACCTCCTCGGCCAGGGCCGCGCGGCTGAACCCCGGCGCGACGTAAGGATCCTCCAGATAGTGGGCGAAGGCCCCGGCGATCTCCACATACTGGGCGTTGGCGTCGCCGCGCAGACGCTTGTCGCGCTCCTGGCGATATTTGGCGCGAAGAGCGGCCGGGTCGAACCCGAGGTCCGCGTCGGCGTCGGCGTCACTGGCGCGATCAAGCGTGTCGGTCATGGCGTCAGTCCTCGGGGGTGTGCCCGAAGCGACTTGCCAGAGCTGACGTTGCGACAATCAAGCCGGCATACCGCTTGTAGGATTACCGCCGGGCCTCTTCAGGCCACGGCGGCTTGCGCCTCGGCGACGCGTTTGAGGTTGGCCAGGCCCTCCTCGAACTGCGGGCCGACCAGCTTGTCCATGCTGAAGAACAGCCCCATCACCTTCGACATCAAGGTGTTGGGACCGCGCATGGCCCAGGTCACCCTGGTTTCGGCGCGGCCCGTCGCGCCGACGGGTTCCAGGGTGAATTCAGCGGTATTGTGGGCGGTCATCGGCTTGCAGAAATCCAGCTGGATGACGATTTTCGCCGGAGCCTGGGAGGACGGGGCCTCGGAGCGCACGATCTCCATGCGCCCCGAGCCGGCCTTCCTGCCCACCCAGGCATAGGCCGCCCCGGCGCCGCTGGCCGGGCCGGAATAGGTCTTGCCCAGGTCGGCGTCCATCTTCTCGTAGGGCGACCAGGCCTCCCAGGCGTGGAAGTCGTTGATGTGCGGAAAGATCACCTGGGGGGCGGCGGCGATCGTCGTCGAACGCTCGATGCGGAAGGTGTCGGCGCTGATCGGTCCGGCCATGTCCAGGGCTCCTTGTTGCGAGGCTCATCTGAAAGACGGCGCAGCATCTGTCGGACCGACACGGCGTGCAAATTGTTTGCCACGCCCCTGCCTGCCAGGCTGCCACGCTCACAGGCGCGGACAGACAAAAACGGCCCCCGCGTGAGCAGGGGCCGTTTTCGAAACTTGGGTGCGGGGACAGGATTTGAACCTGTGACCTTCAGGTTATGAGCCTGACGAGCTACCGGGCTGCTCCACCCCGCGGCAAAGCTGTCTGTGGCATCGTAAATTGAAGGGTCTGGATCTCACATCCGCTTGGTAGACCTGGCGGCGACCTACTCTCCCGCGCCTTAAGACGAAGTACCATCGGCCCAGGGGGGCTTAACGACCGAGTTCGGAATGGGATCGGGTGGGGACCCCCCGGCAAAACCACCAGGTCAACGAAACGGATGTGAT
>NZ_JANMBF010000172.1:0-29206 GCF_031360265.1 Phenylobacterium sp. | reverse complement strand
CGAGGCTGTCTCGATGCGCTCTTCCAGGATGCGCATGAACTCCGCGCGTTTCAGGCCAGGCGGGATCGGCGGCAGGTACTCATAGACGATGGTCCCCGGCCGGCGCAGGAAGCCGTGGGCCGGCCAGTGGACGCCGGCGTTGGTGGCCATGGGCGTCACCGCCACGTCGATCTCGCGGTAGAGGGCGGCGATGCCGGGCTTGTAGTCGCCGGCCACGCCGGGCTGGCCCCGGGTGCCTTCGGGGAAGATCACCAGCTGGCGCTCGTGGGTGAAGCGGTCCTTGGCGTCGGCGACCATCTTGCGCAGCGCCGCCGACTGGCCGGCCCGGTCGACGACGATCATCCGCGCCTTCCAGGCATACCAGCCGAAGAACGGGATCCACATCAGCTCCTTCTTGGTCACGAAACAGCTGTCGGGCAGCCAGGCGAACTGGGCGAAGACGTCCAGCATGCACTGGTGCTTAGGCGCGATCAGGGCGCGGCCGGCGGGGATGAATTCCGCCCCTCGCAGCTCGACACGGATGTCGCAGATCACCCGCAGCAGCAGCATCACGCCGTGCGACCAGATGCGCCAGGAGTTCACCATCCAGCGGCGCGGCCCCAGCATCAGGGGCGAGATCAGCAGCACCCAGAACACCGACCAGGCGTAGAACGCGGCCACATAGGCCAGGGATCGGACGGCGATCACGCGGGACCTTTCTGTTGCGCCGGGGTCGCCTCGCGGGGGCCGAGGCGCAGGATGGCGTCGCGGCCGAGGATCGCCAGATACTTGCAATACTCCACCACCATCAGGCGGGCCGCGCGGGGCGCGTGCCACCACTGGCGCGCCTTCAGTGACGGGGTCGGCGCCGCATAGCTCTGCAACGTCACGCCGGACGGCGCCAGCACGGCGCGCAGCTCCAGCACGGCGCGGGGCATATGGTAGTCGGAGGTCACCACGATCAGGCTCCTGAAGCGCATGGCCCTGGCCCATTCCGCTGTCTCGCGGGCGTTGCCGACGGTGTCCATGGCGGTGAAGCCCAGGTCGACGCAGCAGTCGTAGAGCCGGCGCACGGTGTTGGACGTGGCGCGCAGCTGGTCGCGGGTGACCTCGCGGTTGACTCCGGAAACCAGCACGCGGCGGCCCAGGTGTTCGGACAACAAGGTCACCGCCGCGGCGATCCGCTCGTTGGAGTTGGCGCCGGTGAGCGCCACGATGCCGTCGGCCGGCGCGGGCGTGGGGCTGGGCGTCGACTGCTGCACGCGCGCGGCGAAGGCCATCAGCCCGGCCAGCCAGATCAGCACCACGATCAGCAGGGCCGCCAGCGATCTCATGGGCGGGACGCGAGAACGAGCCTGAGGAGGGGTGGTCGCATCGCCATGCTAGCGCATGTCCCCGATCAGCCGCATGGCGGTGATCCGCGCCGCCGCGGCGGCGACCAGGGCCGCCAGCAGCGGGCAGGGCAGGACCGCCAGCAGGTCGCTCCAGGCCAGAGGCAGGGCCGGCGTCAGGCCCTCGCCACCCCCGGCCAGCCGCAGGCCGGCGGCCACGGCGGCGGCGGCCACCGCGCCCAGCAGGCCCGCCTGGCCCGCCACCCGGGCGAACCGCAGCTGGAACAGCCGGGCGATAAAGCCGTCGTCGGCGCCGGCCAGATGCAGCACCTCGACCACGTCGCGCCGCGCGGCCAGGCCCGCACGGGTGGCGAAGGCCACCACCGCGCCCGCCGCGGCGGCGATCAGGGCGAACACGCCGCCGCCCAGCCAGCGGATCAGGTCGCCGGCGCGGCGGATGTCCTTCATCCAGACCGCATGGTCATCGACGGTGGCGTCGATGGTCTGGGCGGCCAGGGCCGCGCGCAGGCGTCGGGCGTCGGCGGGATGGCGCGCGTCCAGCGTCACCGCCACCAGGCGCGGCACCGGCAGGTCCTCCAGGTCGGTGACGTCGCCCAGCCATGGTCGGATCAGATCGTAGGCCTTAGCCGGCTCGAGCGCGCGGGCCTCGGTGACGCCGGCGACCCCGGACAGGGCCTCGGCGGCGCGGGCGGCGGCGGCGTCGGGGGTCTCGCCGCCGCGCGGGCGCACGATCACCGTCGCCTCGCCGGTGAGCTGGCCGGTCCAGCCGCGGGCCGCGCGGTCGGCGGCGATCACCCCGATGGGGGTGAGGCAGGCCAGGAAGCACAGCACCGCGACCACGAAGATCAACGCCCCGTCGCGGGCCTCCTTCTCCGGCAGGAACGGCGCGGGCCGCCAGCGGGCGAGGTCGAACATTTCGCTCACGGCTGGAACGCTCCGGCTTGCGGACCCTGGGGCGGCCGCAGCGCGATCCGCCCGCCTTCCAGGTGCAGCACCGGGCGGCCGGAGCGGGCGATCAGGTCCTGGTCATGGGTGGCGATCAGCACGGTGGTGCCCAGCCGGTTCAGCTCGACGAACAGGCGGAAGATGCGCAGCGCCATCTCGTGATCGACATTGCCGGTCGGCTCGTCGGCAAGCAGGATGTCGGGGCGGTTGACCACGGCGCGGGCGATCGCCAGGCGCTGGCGTTCCCCGCCGGCCAGGGTCGGCGGCATGGCGTGCATGCGCTGGCCCAGCCCGACCCACGACAGCAGTTCGGCCACGTCGCCGCGGTACTCGGCGGGCTTGCGGCCAGAGAGCCGCAGCGGGATCGCGGCGTTGTCGAAGGCCGACAGGTGCTCGAGCAGCAGCAGGTCCTGGAACACCACGCCGATGCGCCGGCGCAGCTGGGGACGCGTGGCGCCTGAGGCCCGGGCCACGTCCTGGCCGAACAGGTGGACCAGCCCCTTCGACGGCTTGCTCGCCAGGTAGATCAGTTTCAGCAGCGAGCTCTTGCCGGCGCCGGAGGGCCCAGTGACGAAGTGGAACGAGCCCGGGGCCAGGCCGAAATTCAGGTCGCGCAGCACCTCAGGGCCGCGCCCATAGCGCATCGACACATCGTCGAAACGGACAACGTCTTCAGCCGAGTTGGGCGCCGTTGCGGCGTTGGGGTTTCTGGACATGGAGGCCGAAATCGGCGACCTCGGAGGAGAGGTTTTCTGGAGCGTCCGATTCGACCGTCATGATACTGACCTGCCCAGAGTGCGCCACCAGCTATTTCGTCGACGACTCGCGGATCTCCGACGCCGGCCGCACGGTCAGCTGTTCGAACTGCGGCGCGCGCTGGACGGCGTTGAAGGAGCCGGCGGCGGCGCCGGGCCCTGAGTCTGGCTCCGCGTCTCGGCCGCAAGGCCCGCCGCCCGCGCCGGTGGCCAGGCCGCCGGTCGATGAACTGGTGATCGAGGGCCCTCCCGTGGCGTCGCTTTCGGCCGCCGTCCGCATGCGCGCCTCGGCGCCAAGACGCGAGGCCGCCGGCAAGGTCGCGGTCTGGGGTGCGAGCGCCGCGGTGATCGCCGCGCTGGTCGCAGGCCTGATCGTCTATCGCGCGCAGATCGTGCGGCTGGCGCCGGCTGTGGCTGGCGCCTACGCCGGCCTGGGCCTGCCGGTGAACCGGCTGGGTCTGGAGATCGAGGCGGTGCACGCCCAGCCGACCTTTCAGGGCGGACGGCCGGTGCTGGCGGTGACCGGCGCGATCCGCAATGTCAGCGACGCGGCGGCCCTGACGCCGGACCTGCGCATCAGCCTGCTCGACCGCGCCGGCAAGCCGCTCATCGCCACGGTCGCCCGGCCGATCGATCCGCGCGTCCCGGCCCACGCCCTGCGGCATTTCGCCATCGCCCTGGTCGATCCGCCGGCCGGCGTCCACGACCTGGAGGTGACCTTCGAAGCCGCCGCCCGGCCCGGCGCGGTCAAGCCCGGACCGCCGCAGGTCGCCGAGGCGGTGATGAGCGGACCCGCCCCGGTCGACGCCCGCCCGCTCGCCCCCGGAACCCCGGACGCCCTGCCGCCCCATGACTGAGTCACGTCCGACGGTCCTGCTTCCCGAGGCCGAGATCGCCGCCAGGGTCGAGGCCCTGGCCCGCGCCATCGCCCCGCACGTTGACGACCAGACGGTCGCGGTCTGCCTCCTGACCGGGGGTCTGTGGTTCTGCGCCGACCTGACGCGCGCCCTGTCGCGGCTTGGGCGCAACATTGGCTTCGACGCCCTGTGGCTCGCTTCCTACGGCGACGCGCGCGCTAGCCTCGGTCGCTGCGAGGTTCGCGCCGACCTGCAACGCCCGCTCGCCGGGCGCACGGCGCTGGTGGTGGACGACGTCTTCGACACCGGCCTGTCGCTGTCGGAAGCCGCGCGGCTGGTGCGGGACGCGGGCGCCGGCAAGGTGCTGACCAGCGTCTTCGCCCGCAAGCCCTGGCCGACCCGGCGCGCCATCGCGCCAGACTTCGTCGCCTGGGAAGCGCCTGCCCGCTTTCTGGTCGGATACGGCATGGACGCCGCCGGCGCATATCGGGGGCTGCCGTATATCGGGGCGTTGGACTAGACAGGAATTCCTATCGCCGCCGCAGCCATGCGGCCTCCACCGCGTTACACGCCTCAATGGGAGCAACGGACTTGAAGACTGGCGCGGCGGCCTTGGCGGCCCTGATGATCGTTGGCGGGTGCAGCCCGGCCCCGAAGGGCGGCGGCCCGGCCGACCAGTTCGCCGGGCTGGATGGCGAAATCCTCAAGTGGCGCGGCGAGATCATCGCCCACGACCCGCTGTGCGCCAGCAAGGCGGAGGGCCAGACCTGCGTCGACTTCGAGGTGGCCTGCAAGGCTCAGCGCACGGTCACCGCGGCGGATCAGGCCAAGGGCGTCACCGGCCGCGTGGTGGCCGCGATCAGCTGGAACGGCTTCGACGCGAAGTTCAAACAGGCGCAGCGGGGCGCCAAGACCGCCGAATTCGCCAAGGCCGCCTCCGGCTGGACCCGCACCGACCACGCTCCGGTCAGCATGAGCACCTGCGCCGACCTTTAGGGGCAGCCGGCCTGCGGCGCGCCGCGAAAGGACGCCCTTGGCGGCGATTGGTTCGAAGATCGAGATGCTCGCGGAAGACATCCGCGCCTGCACTGTCTGCGCGGCCGAGCTCGCGCTTGGCCCTCGCCCGATCGTCCAGATGAGTGCGACGTCGCGCATTGTCATCATTGGCCAGGCGCCGGGCGCGCGCGTGCACGCCAGCGGCATCCCCTGGAACGACGCCAGCGGCGACGTGCTGCGTGGTTGGACGGGCCTATCGCAGGCCGACTTCTACGATCCGGCCAAGGTGGCGCTCATGCCTATGGGCTTCTGCTATCCTGGGACGGGCCCCAGCGGCGACCTGCCGCCTCGCACCGAATGCGCACCGCTCTGGCACGACCGGGTGCTCGCCTTGCTGCCGCCCGATCGGTTAACCCTGTTGGTCGGCGGTTACGCCCAGGCGCGCTATCTGGCTGGCGCCCGGCGGGCGACGCTCACCGAGGCGGTGCGGGGCTTCGCCGCCTTCGGCCCGTACCAGATACCTTTGCCGCATCCCTCCTGGCGAAGCCGGGGCTGGATGACGCGTAACCCCTGGTTCGCGACCGAGGTGCTGCCGAGCCTGCGCGCGTCGATCCGGGCGCGGCTGGCCCGCTAAAGCCAGGGCGCCGTCCGCTCGCGGGCCAGCATGTCGTCGTAGGTCGGTCGCGGCCGGACCACGGCGTAGTCCGCGCCCTTCACCAGCACCTCGGGCGCCAGAAGGCGGGAATTGTATTCGCTGGACATCGCCGCCCCATAGGCGCCGGCGGTCATGAAGGCCACCAGATCACCGGCCTCCAGCGGCGGCAGCAGCCGGTCGCGGGTGAAGGTGTCGCCGGTCTCGCAGATCGGGCCGACCACGTCGTAGGGGGCCAGGTCGCCCTCGCGCGGCGCCACGGGGCGGATGTCGTGATAGGCGTCGTACATGGCCGGCCTGAGCAGGTCGTTCATCGCCGCGTCGAGCACCAGGAACCTGCGCCCGTCGGGCCGCTGGTTGATGTGCAGCACGCGCGCCACCAGCACACCGGCGTTGGCGGCGATCATCCGCCCGGGCTCGAAGGCGAACTGGAGGTCGGTGAGGCCGGCCATGACGCGGGCGATCATCGCGGCGTAGTCGCCCGGCGTCGGCGGGGTCGGCTGGTTGAAGTAGGGCGCGCCCAGTCCGCCGCCGAGGTCCAGGCGCTCGACCGCCAGGCCCTCCGCGCGCAGGCGCTCGACCAGGGCCCGCATCTTGCCGAACGCGGCTTCCAGGGGGGCGAGATCGGTGATCTGGCTGCCGATGTGGCAGGTGACGCCTACGGGCCGGACGCCGGCCATGTTGGCGGCGTTGGCGTAGAGCCGCTCGGCCTGGCTGAGCGAGACGCCGAACTTGTTGTCCGCCTTGCCGGTGGAGATCTTGGCGTGGCCGCCGGCCTCCACGTCGGGATTGACCCGGATGGCGACGGCGGCCCGCCTGCCCATCGCCTGGGCCACGGCATTGACCAGATGCAGCTCCGGCTCGGATTCCACATTGATCTCGCAGACGCCGGTTTCCAGCGCGAAGGCGATCTCTCCCGCCGTCTTGCCGACGCCGGAAAAGACGATGCGCTCGGGCGGCACGCCGGCGGCCAGCGCCCTGCGGATCTCGCCCTCCGAGACCACGTCCGCCCCGGCCCCAAGTCTGGCCAGGGTCCGCAGCACCGCGACGTTGGAATTGGCCTTCACCGCATAGGCGATCAGCGGCTCGCCGAGCCCGGCGCCCACCAGGGCGTCGCGCAGGACGGTGTAGTGCCGCTCCAGCGTGGCCGAGGAATAGACATAGACCGGCGTGCCGACCGCTTCGGCGATCCTGGCCAGCGGCACGTCCTCGCAGGTGAGCTCGCCCCCCTTGAGCTCGAAGTGGTTCATCGGGGGTTGGCGTAGGGATCGGGCAGGGCGCCGGCGGGCGCCGAGCGCGTGGGATCGTTGCCCGACCCGCCGATCGGCAGCGTCCGCGGCGGGGCCGGATCGGTGCTCCGGTCACGCGGGTCGATGGTGTCCACCGGCCGCGAGGGGTCCTGCGCCTGGCGGGTCTGTTCATCGGCGGCCCGCGTGGTGGCCCGGCCCGCGCCGTTGAGCGGTCCAGGCTTTTGCAGCTCGCCCAGCTTGCCGCAGGCGCCCAGCGACGCAGCGATCACCGTGACGATCGCCAGGGTGCGGGTGAGGGTGTGAAGGTTCATGCGAGAACTTCCTTCCAACGCTTGATCTGGGCGCGCACCTGATCGGGCGCGGTTCCGCCATGGCTCGTGCGGCTGGCCACCGAGGCGGCGGGGGTCAGCACCTGGTAGACGCCCGCGGTGATGCGAGAGTCCAGCGCCTGCAGGTCTTCGATCGGCAGGCCCGGAAGGTCGCAGCCGAGCTGTTCGCAGCGCTTCTCCGCCGCACCGGTGATGTGGTGGGCGTCGCGGAACGGCAGATCGAGCTCGCGCACCAGCCAGTCGGCCAGGTCGGTGGCGGTGGCATAGCCGGCGCCGGCCGCCGCGGCCATGCGCGCCACGTTCGGTTCCAGGTCCGCGATCATCCCGGCCATGGCGGCCAGCGACAGGTCCAAAGCGTCGAAGGCCTCGAAGGTCGGAACCTTGTCCTCCTGCATGTCCTTCGAATAGGTCAGGGGCAGGCCCTTCATCACCACCGCCAGCTGGGTGAACGATCCCAGCAGGCGGCCGACCTTGGCGCGCACCAACTCGGCGGCGTCGGGGTTCTTCTTCTGCGGCATGATCGACGAGCCGGTGGTGAAGGCGTCCGACAGGGCGATGAAGCCGAACTGCGGGGTCATCCAGATGACGATCTCCTCGGCCAGCCGCGACAGATGGACCCCGCAGACGGTGGCCGCGGCCAGCGCCTCCAGCGCGAAGTCCCGGTCGGCGACGGCGTCGAGGGAGTTGGCGGCCGGTCGGTCAAAACCCAGCGCCTGCGCGGTCATCATCCGGTCGACGGGGAAGGGCGACCCGGCCAGGGCCGCGGCGCCCAGCGGGCTCTCGTTCATCCGCGCCCGCGCGTCGGCGAACCGGCTGGCGTCGCGCCCGAACATCTCCACATAGGCCATCAGATGGTGGCCGAAGGTGACCGGCTGGGCCGGCTGCAGGTGGGTGAACCCCGGCATCACGGTCGCGGCGTGGGGCTCGGCCTTGACCAGCAGGGCGATCTGAAGCGTCCTGATCTGGGCTGCAGTCCTGTCGCAGGCCTCGCGCACCCACATGCGGAAATCGAGCGCGATCTGGTCGTTGCGCGAGCGGGCGGTGTGCAGCCGCCCGGCCGCCGGGCCGATCAGCTCGCGCAGCCGCGCCTCCACATTCATGTGGATATCCTCGAATTCCTCGCGGAACGGGAAGCTCCCGGCGGCGATCTCCTGGGCAATGGTCTCCAGGCCGGCGAGGATCGCCTCGGCGTCGGTGCTTGTAATGATCCCGGTCTTTTGCAACATCGCCGCGTGCGCTCGCGACCCTGCCAGGTCCTGGGCCGCCAACCGGCGATCGAAGCCGATGGAGACGTTGATCGCCTGCATCAGCTCGGCCGGCTTGTCCGAGAAGCGTCCGCCCCACATGGCCTGGCCGCCCGATGCGTTCGGAGGCGCCGGCGTCTTTGGAGCGTCAGAGGAAGAGTCGGTCATATGAACGAACGGTCCGCGGCCAGGCCCAGGGGCGGGGTCCTGAGATGGGCCCTCTGGGGCGCCGCTGCTATAGGCGTCGCGGCGGTTGTCTACATCATCGCACTGTCCTCGACCAAGCCGGTGACGCACACCCTGGCCGCCGCCCAGGCCGCCGCGCCGCAAACCCACGATGTCGCGCGGAAGCTGGAGCATGTCGGCGACGGCAAGGCCCCGCCCGCCTACACCTTCTATGACGCGGCCGGAAAGCCGGTCACGCCGGCCGCCTTCAAGGGCAAGGTGGTGGTGATGAACCTGTGGGCGACCTGGTGCGCGCCCTGCAAGATCGAGATGCCGACCTTGGCGCGGCTGCAGGCGGCCTATGCCGGGAAACCCGTACAGGTGGTGGCCGTCAGCATCGACAAGCCCGAGGCGCTCGCCGCCGCCAGGGCGTTCCTCGCCGGCCAGGCCCCGCTGGTATTCTACAATGACCCGCAGGCCAAACTGCCCTGGGCGATGACGCCGCAGGCGGCCGGAATGCCGACGACGATCCTCCTGGGCAAGGATGGCCTGGAACGCGGGCGCATCTCCGGCGAGGCCGATTGGGCCGGTCGCGGGGCCCGGTCGGTGATCGACAAGTTGCTCGCGGAAAGCTGAGTCGTATCAGGCGGCCTGGCGGGTCTTGGTCGGCGTGTGCGCGCCGGCGGGGGTGATGGCCCGCAGCAGGCCTACCAGCGAACTGCGCGCCTCCGGCGTCATGCGTTCGAAGGCCGTCAGCAGCTCCACGGCGCCGGGCGTGCGCATCCGGGTCAGGACATCGAGGTCGCCGGTGGTCTCGCGATCCGGACCGTCGAGCACGTCCATCAGGTCGACGACCCGGCATTTCAGCGCGCGCGCGATCTGCACCAACCGCGAGAAGGAAATGCGATTCGCCCCGTTCTCATACTTCTGGATCTGCTGAAAGCTGACCCCGCATTGCTCGGCCAGGGCTTCCTGCGAAATGCCGATGGTCCGTCTGCGGATGCGTACCGCCGCTCCCAGGGCGATATCCATGGGGTCAGGCGCCTTGGTGGACGTCGCTGCCAATTGCCGTTCTCCCGCTGGCTGATTCCGTCAGGTGCGCCCAAGTCCCCCGAGGCCGCGCCTTCAGCTCTACCATAAGTTAAGACTCTTCGCCGGCATTTGAAAAGTCCATCTGGCAGAACCCGGTGCGACAAATTCGAACCCTGATCGTGGAACAGGGGCGCCAGGCGGCGGGCCGCCCCGCGGCGGTTAAGCACTTGGTGACCGAAGCAGCCGCGACTGAGGCGTCCCGATCCGCCCGTCACCGCCTGGAACCCATGCGTCCCATCCGTCTGCATCCGCCGTTTGATCATGGCGCGGCCCTGCGCGTGCCGCCGCCGAGCGACAAGTCCGGCTGGCGCACGCTATGGGCCTGGCTGGGCCAGGACGCGCGCGCGCTGGCCGAAGGCGCCGGCGTTCAGGTGCGGACGCCGGAGGGGCAGGTCATCGCCCGCAGCGGCGACTGGATCGTGCTTTCCCACTCCGGCGCCTTCCACGTGGCCCACGCCGTCAGGACCTGCGACGCCTGAGGGGCGCGGCTCACGCGAGAATCCGCCATTATAGGGCGATGGTTCCCCCCTTCACCACCCTGCCGGACGCCGCCGCCTGGTATGGGGCCTGGCTGCGCGAAGCCGCCTTGCCGCTGTGGGCCGACGCCGGTGTCGATCCGCTGCGGGGCGTTTTTCAGGAGGCCCTGAGCGTCGAGGGGCGGGCGCGTCCGGCGCCGCGGCGCGCTCGCGCCCAGGCCCGGCAGGTGTTCGTCTTTGCCTCGGCGGTGAGCGCGGGATACGGGGACCAATACCTGCTGATCGCCCGGCGCGGCTTTCAGGGCCTGCTGCGCGACTACCGGCGACCCGACGGCCTGTTCATCAACAGCGTCGCCATCGACGGTGCGCCGCTGGATACCCGTGTGGACATCTATGAACAGGCCTTCGCGCTGCTGGCCATGGCCGCGCTTCAGGTCGCCGACCCGATGGCGGGCGACCTGGCCGGCGACGCCGCGCGGACGCTGGCGGCGTTGGACGACCGCCGGGCGCCGCGGGGCGGCTATCGCGAATCGGGCGCGCAGCCCTACCAGGCCAACTGCCACATGCACCTGTTCGAGAGCGCCCTGGCCTGGGAAGCGACCGGCGCCGCAGGCTGGGCGGGGCTGAGCGACGAGCTGGCGGGCCTGGCCTTGCGCCACTTCATCGATTCCGAGACCGGCGCGCTGCGCGAATTCTTCGACGCCGACTGGCGGCCGCTGAGCGGCGAGGGCGGGCTGGTCGAGCCGGGCCATCAGTTCGAATGGGCCTGGCTGCTCGAACGCTGGGGCCGCGCGCGCGGCGTGGAAGCCGCCCGGGCGGCGGCGCGCCGGCTCTATCGGAACGGACTGAGGGGTGTGGACGCCGGGCGAGGGGTGGCGGTGAATGCGCTGTGGGAGGACTTCGCGATCCGCGACGGCGACGCGCGCCTCTGGCCGCAGACCGAGCGTCTGAAGGCCGCGCTGATCCTGGGCGAGGCGGACGACGCCTTGAGCGCCGCGCAGGGACTGGCGCGCTACCTCGACACGCCGGCGCGCGGCGCCTGGCGCGACACGCTGAAGACCGACGGGACGTTTGTCGCGGGTCCGGCGCCGGCGACCTCGTTCTACCACCTGATCGTTGCGATCCTGGAGCTGACGGATCAGCGCGCGGCGCCTGCCGGCGGCGTGACGGCGTAGCGGTCCCAGCCCGCCACCAGAGCCTTCACCACCGGCGTGCCGACGCGATAAGCGGCTTCGAACGCGGCGGCCGCGCCGCCCGGCGCGAATTTCAGATCCGACGGCGCGCCGTCGCCCTCGCGGGAATAGTTGCTGGCCGTGCGCAGGACCAGAACCCGGGCCAGATCCACGCGGCCTTCGCGGCTGAAGATGTCGAGGACGTCGAGGATGCCCTGATCTTCACACTCGGTCATGGCGAAGACGCCGTCGCCGTCGGTCCAGAGTTTCACCCAGTCACGCGCCCATCGGGTCCGCCGCTCCCCATGCCAGAACCGCGTGGTCCCCAGATCATCGCCCAGAAACACCGACGGCGGCCGCAGGGCCGCAGGCTCGCTGGGATAGTTCGCCCGCGCCGCCCGCAACAGATCGGAGTCGGGCAGGGCCACGTCCCGGGTCAGTCCATAGGCCCAGGCCACCAGCCCTGGGTTGAGCTTCCAGACCATGCCGCTGGACCCGGTCGCCTTGCCCTTGACGCCGGGCCGGGCGGCGCCAAGCGACCACAGCCCGTCCGGCCAGCCGGCGGGGATTTCCCGGTCGTCCATCTCGAAGATCGGGTCGGCATCGACCACATAGCGCGCCCAGGCGGCGCTTCCGATGGAGCCCGCGCGCGGGTCGACGCCGGCGATCCCGGCGACGATCCAGTAGGCGTGGCTGAGATCAAGGCGCGGGTCGAGGATCAGCGCCGCGACGCTCTCCCGCGCCCGGGCGCGCATCCCGGTGACCACGCCCAGCACCCCGTCGTCGGAGTAGAGCACGCGGCCCTCGACACCGGGGATCTTCAACGGATGGGTCAGCGGCCACCGGTCGGCCCAGGCCTGGAACTCGCCGGAGACCCTGGCGGCCGAAGCGCCGGTCTCAAAGGTGGTCAAGACCACCACGCGGACCGGAATCGGCGCGGCTCGCGCCACCGGCGCCAGGAGCGCGAACACCGACAGGGCGAAGACCAGGATCAGGCGGCGCATCTTCGAGCTCCGAGGCGGTGGGTTGAGGGATCGGGCTGCCCGGCAGGTCAGACGAACAGTGCGGCCAGCCCGCTTGGGGCGAGGATCCCGTCGATCCGCCCCCGCGCCGCCGGCGTCAGGTCCGCGTGCGACTGGCGCAGCCAGCCCAGGCACTTGGCCTGATAGGGGAAGGGCTGCTGGGTCCAGACCTGACCCTCCACCTCGGCCACAACCTCGCCGGTCCTGGCCGTCACCGCCGCGGCGTTGGCCAGCATCACCGGCGGATAGACCCGGCCGATCTCCGCCAGGATGGCGGTCAGCGTGGCGGGCAGGTCGGTCACGGAAATCCAGTCGCCTTCGCCGGGTTCGACGCCGGACTGATCCTCCATCAGACCCACCCAGGCGGTGACGCGGGGCGCGAGCTTCAGGGTCAGCGCCATCGGCGTCGGGTCGAATTCGGCGAGCTGAGTGAGCTGGCCGAAGACCGCGAAATCACAGGCCGCGGGCCGGTGGCCCAGCAGATAGGGCAGGTGGGTCAGGTGCGCCTCAAAGGCGGCCAGGAAGCGGCGATAGCTGGCCTCGATCACCGGCCCGGTGACGGCGTTGGAGCCGACATAGCGCAGGCGCTCGATCTGGCGCGCGGCCACGGCCGCCCCGCGCGCGCGCAACTCTTCGTCGGGAACGGTGAACCCGCGCCAGCAGGGCAGGATCGCCGCCCCCTTGGCGATGTCGGGCGCGTAGGCCCAGCGATAGTGGAACATGGCCTTGGTCAGCCATTCGTCGGCGTAGTCCTCGATCAGCTCGTCGAGGAAGGCCAGGGCGGGATCGGACGGGATCACGCTGCGCCCGGCATGTTCGCGCTCGAGCCGGCGGATCAGTGGCGTGGAATCGGTCACCGCCTGCAACACGCCGGCCGCGTCGGGCAGGTAGAAGGTGGGCAACAGGGGCGTCTTGGGCCGAGGAAGGTTGGTCGATGCCACGCCGCCCAAAGCCGCGCCGCCCAGGGCCCCACCGCTCGGCGGCAACAGCCGGTAGGCAATCCTGCGATAGCGAAGCACCCCCAGCATCTTGCGCGTGTAGGGCGAGCCCGGGGCGCCGGAGAGGGCGATGGGGTCGGCCATGGGCTTTGAGTCTCCGGTTGTGCGCGCGACGGGTGCGGCCACATATTGACCCGGGCGGCCCGTCGCTGGGAAGGGCGCCGGACGCTGCACGCCTATCTGGCGCGATAGCCAGCGCCTGGCAGGGAGTACCGAATGTCCATGTCGCGCCGTGAGGTGCTGGCGGCCACTGCCGCGACCGCCGTGGCGTCGGGATCCAGCGCGCGTGCGGCCGGCTGGACCCTGCCTCCGGTCGGCGACATCGACATTACCGAGCATGTCTGGATCGCGATGCCAGACGGGATCCGGCTCTCGGCCCGGCTGTTCCTGCCCAGGGGCGCCGCGGCCCGGCCGGTCCCGGCGGTGCTCGAATACATCCCCTATCGCAAGCGCGACGCCTATCGCGGCCACGACACCGCCTGGGGGCGACAGCTGGCCGGCCATGGCGTGGCCTATGTGCGGCTCGATGTGCGCGGTTCAGGCGATTCGGAGGGCGTGCTGGTCGATGAGTACGACAGCCCGGAACTGGCCGACGGCGTCGAGGCGATCGCCTGGATCGCGCGCCAGCCTTGGTGTTCCGGCGCCGTGGGCCTGCGTGGCATTTCGTGGGGCGGGATCAACACCCTGCAGATCGCCGCCCTGCGCCCGCCGGCGCTGAAAGCGATCCTGGCGATCGGCTGCTCGGACAACCGCTATACCAACGACGCCCACTATGTCGGCGGCGCGCTGGGCCACACCAATCTGCAATGGGGCGTGGGGTTCAAGACGGTGATGGCCGGGCCGCCGGACCCCGCCATCGTCGGCGAGCGCTGGGAGGCGATGTGGCGCGCGCGGCTGGAGGCGACGCCGCCGATCGTGGAAACCTGGCTCAGTCATCAGACCTTCGACGACTACTGGCGGCGTGGCTCGGTGGCCCTGGACTGGGACGCGATCGCCGTCCCGACCTATGTGGTGGGCGGCTGGCAGGACACCTATTCCAACCCGATCGGGCGGCTGCTCGCCAACCTGAAGGTTCCGCGCAAGGGGCTGATCGGCCCCTGGGGTCATACCTACCCCTGGACCGCGGACCCCATGAGCCTCGACTGGACCTTCGAGGAGGTCCGCTGGTGGTCGCACTGGCTGATGGGCGAAGCGACCGGCATTATGGCCGAGCCGATGCTGCGCGCGTTCATGCCCTACGCCACCTGGGCGCAGACCCGGCCCGCTGAAATCCCGGGCCGCTGGGTGGCGGAAGCCGCCTGGCCCTCGCCCGACATCGCGCCGCGCGGCTTCCACCTGACGCCCGGCGGGCTGGCGGACCACCCCGGGACCAGGGCCACCGTACAGATCGCGGGCGACCATGTGGTCGGCCTGACCAAGCCCGAGTGGATCGACCGGCCGCCGATCGAACAGTCGTTGGACGACGCACGGTCCAACACGTTCGACAGCCCGCCGCTCGCCGAGGATCTCGAAATTCTCGGCTATCCGATGGCCCGCCTGAGGGTCGGCGCGGATCGTCCTGTGGCGAAGGTCGCGGTGCGCGTCACCGAGGTCACCGCCGACGGCCGCTCCTGGCTGGTCAGCTACGGCCTGCGCAACTTGACCCATCGCCAGTCCGACCGCGATCCGGAGCCCCTGGAGCCCGGCAAGCTCTATGACGTGGCGTTCCCCCTGTTCCTGGTGGGACACCGGTTCCGCCGCGGCAGCCGCCTGCGCGTGGCGATCTCGGAGAACCTGTGGCCCCTGGCCTGGCCGTCGCCGGAGACCACCACGCTGACGCTCTCCCTGGATCACTGCCGGGTCGACCTGCCCGTGCGGCCGCGCGAATCGACTCCGGCGCCGTTTCCGATCCCCGTGCGTCACGCCTCGCCGCCGGATCCGCCGCTCCCGACGCCCGGCGTCACCACCGCGCCCGTCGGGCCCGGCCACTACCGCATCGACCTGGACAGTCCGCCGGCCGCCACCACCCTGGCGGACACCGGAACGATGCTGACCCGCGGCCACCGGGAAACCAGCGAGATCGTCGAGGGTCAACCGAACAGCGCGCGGTGGCGCCAGGAAGCCACCACCGCCTGGACGCGGGGGGCCTGGGACTGCAGCGTCACAGCGGTGATCGAACTCACCTCGACGCCCACCGCCTTCCTGCTCACCGAATCCCTGTCGGCCAGCAAGGCCGGGGTGATCACCTTCGAACGCCGCAGCGACAGCCGTATTCCGCGGCGGCTGGTTTAGTCAGTCGGCTTTCGGTCGAGGCGCGCCCAGGAAGTCCTGCGCGCTGAAGCCTTCCGGCGCGGCCACCTCGACAATCGGCTCGGGGCGATCGTCGAACTCCATCCGCAGCGCCCGGGTCATCACCGCGTGCATGGCGTAGAGCGTGGTGATGTAGGTGAACTCCAGGATCTCCTCGTCGCCCCAGAAGGTCCGAAGCGCGTCGAACACCGCCAGCGGTGTGCGCCCGTCGCCGGCGGTCAGGCAGTCGGCGTAGGCCAGGACCGCGCGCTCCTGCTCGTCGAAGACATCGGCCACCGACCAGTGCGGGATCGCGGCGATCTTTTCCTCCGACACTCCAAGCCCGCGCAGCGACTTGCAGTGCTGGGAGAAGACGAACTGGCTGGCCTTGACCCAACCGGCGCGGGTCTGGCCGAGTTCGCGCAGCACCGGGTCGAGCTTGCGGTCGGGATGGCGATAGACGGCGAAGCCATCGACGGCGTGCCGGAAGATGTCGGGCGCCAGGGCGAAGACCGTCCACCAGTCGCCGGGCGTGCCGGTGGCGGTTCCGGGACTGGCGACCGGATCGCGACCCGGCCCGAACAGGCGGTCGTAATAGACGTTGATCACCTTGTCGGTAACTTCGGCGCGGGGAACCTGGCGCAGGACGGGCATGGATAGGCTCCGAGGGTTCGAGGGCGGCGGCGGGGTCCGCCCGCGGCCCGCTGATCGTGTCGTCAGGCTACCTGTCGCCGGTGAAATGTCCATCGGAGGGCCGCGTGGGTAGTCGGTCAGTTTGAAATCCGCTTGGTTGAAGTCCGCTTGGACAGACTCAACATGATCGGGAAGGATTGCGCGCCGCGATGTCCGGTGAGGTCCGCCGGTAACGCACCTTCAGTGCGAGAACCAAGGCCGCCAGCGCCAGGCTGACGAGGTTGGAACCGATCAGGGGCCAGCTGCGCACCAGCACGCCATAGACGGCCCACAGCGAAAACCCGATCACCGTGACGACGTACATTCGCAGCGACACCGCCGAGGCGTCACGCTCGCGGATGATCTTGGCGACCTGCGGGACGAAGCTCGCCATCGAACAGACCGCGGCGGCGACCCCGATCGCATCGACGAACAGCCAACTCCTCATCGGACCTCCCACGGCACGCCGGCCCCAGCGGCAAAACCGGGATGAATGAGGGCGTCTTGAGAACGGAGACCGCGCGGCGCGGTTCCCATCCCGCTGGGTGACCGCAAACCTCAGGCCCGATGCGCGGGTGACCCGATCGCCGGACCCCGCCAATCACAAGCCTGGCGTGGTCGAGCGGTCGGGAGGGCGATCAGTCGCCCACCCGCAAGATGACTTCGCCCAACTGGTCGTAGAGGGCCAGGATCGTGTCGCCGGCGCCGAAGGGAATCGCCTTTACGAAGGAGCCGGACAGGACCACGTCCCCAGGCTGCATGGCGACGCCGAACTCGTGCAGCTTGTTGGCGAGCCAGACGACGGCGATGTGTGGATCCCCGCCAAGAGCACGGTCCACGCCGTCTTGCACCGCGACGGCCTGGTCAAGGCGCTCGGACGTCCCCGACAGCGCGCGAAAGGGACCGGGCTCTCGACGGGCGACCAGCCCAACGATCTGTGGTGCGTGGATTTCAGCAGGCCCGCCTCGACGCCTTCGTCGAGGAACTCAATACCGAAAGATCCCACGAGGCGCTGGCAATGAAACGGCCGGCGGACGTTTACTCAGCCTCGCCCAGGCCCTACGTCGGCCTGCCGGATCTGACCTATCCGCTGCACGACCGAGACGCCGTCGTCACCAACTGCGGACGGATCTGCATGCATCGCAAAAAGATCAACGTCTCCTGCGTGCTCGCCGGTCAACGCCTCGGCATCAAGGAAGTCGACGAGGGAATCTGGCTCGTCAGCTTCATGCACTACGATCTCGGCTTCATCGATCTGGAGCAGAAAACCCTGCAACCCGTCGACAACCCGTTCGGCCCGAGGTTGTCACCTATGTCTTAGGTACAGAACGTTACCCATGTGTCCGGGCTGGACACACAGACTGGCTGGCGGTGCGGGCAGTCAGAGGTTGAGACATCTCCGCCACAACACGGCATTGGCGCCTCTTGCTCTTTCGCCATTCCCGCCAAGCCGCCACATAGCGTCTTCACGCTGTAGAGTGGGTTCCGGCCGCGGGCGCCAAGCCTATCCTCACGTCCCGAAGGCGGCCTTGAGCTTGGCGGCGGCGTAGTCCTCGGCTTCCTTGGCCGCCGGCACAACGGCGCCCATCCCGAAGAATTCGTGGGTGACGCCGGCATATTCCTTCAGGTCGACGCTGACCCCGGCTGCCCGCAGCTTGTCGGCGAGACCCGCGCCGTCGTCGTGCAGCGGGTCGATCTGCGCAGGATGATGGTCGTGGGCGGCAGGCCGTCCAGCTTGGCGGCGACCAGGTTCAGGCGCGGATCGGCGGCCTGTTCGGGATTGGACAGCGTGTGCTTGAAGAACCAGGTCAACATCGGGGTGTTGAGCGGTTTGGCCTGACTGAAGGCTTTCTTCGACGCGGTGTCGGGCGAGGTGTTGGCGACCGGATAGACCGCGACCACCGCCAGCGGCTTGGCCCAGCCCTTGTCGCGGGCGGCGATGGCTACGTCGAGCGCCATGTTGCCGCCAGCGCTTTCGCCGACGATGGCGATCTTCATTGGGTCACCGCCCCACTTGGCGGCGTTGGCCAGCACCCATTTGTAGGCGGCGTTGGCGTCGTCGTGCGCTGCGGGGAACTTGGCTTCCGGCGCGTGGCGGTATTCGATGGAGACAACGATCGCGCGCGTCGCCTTGGCCAGCGCGCGCGGGCTTGAATCATAGACGTCGATGTCAGCGATCACCCAGCCGCCGCCGTGAATATAGAGCACCACTGGCAGCGGCCCCTTGGCGCCGGTCGGCATATAGACCCGCGCTTTCTGCATCCCCGCGCCGGCGGGATAGGTGAGGTTTTTTGTGGTGATAGCGGGATCGGCCGCCGTGCTTATCCCCTGTTCCTTCATCAGCGCCTTGACGGCGTCGGCGGGCGTCGGCTGCTTGCGCGCCTCGGCCGGCTCCAGCGTTTCGATCGGCTTGCCGCCGAGCATCGCCAGGTGGTCGAGCACCTTCTGCATTTCGGGACCCGCCGTCGGCGTGGCGGCCGCGGGGCTGTCAGCCGCGGCGTCGGCGGTCGGCGGCGCTGCGGGGGCTTCGGCCTTCTTCGAGCAACCCGCTGTCGTCAGCGCCAGGGTGGAGACGGCGGCCAGGAGTGCGAACGAGAGCTTGGCGGTCATGGCTGATCTTTCTTGGCCGGAGCCGGAGTGGAGGCATGGCGGTCAATGGGCGACCGCGGGTGAAAACCCCAACGTCAGGCTGGAAAAAGTGGTGTCGAAATCCGCCTTGGGGTTTCCCTTAAGCGCGCGGGTCCACAGAACGTTCAATTGCCAGGCGCCGGTCCTTGGAAACCTGAAGACCGCGCGGCCAGCGACGTCGGTGAGCACAGTCTGCAACGGGCGGCCGTCGAACTGGAGGTTGTTCAACATGACGGTGGCGCCGGGAAGCGGGCGTCCGTCCAGCAGCACGCGGACCGGCAGGTCCTGACCGGCGCCCAAGGCATAGGGGTTCACCTCGGGGACAATTTCCAGACTGAGGCCTACCGGCCGGGTCACCCACGGCTGCGGGGCGTCGGTGGCCGGCCCGACCTGCACCAGGGCCTTGGCGCGGCGGCTGTAGATCTCGCGGCCGGGCTGATCTTCGGTGTGCGTTTGCTTCCGCAACAGCAACGCCGGCGTCAGACCCTCCTGCTTGAGATAGTCTGTGAACCGGATGCCCGGCAGAGTGCTCTCGGCGTAGCTGGTCTGCAGGGCCAGGACGTGGGTCCCCGGCCCGCCGAACGCGATCATGTGATCCTGATTCATCGAGCCCACGCGCAACTCGCGCAGGTGATCGGTGATCGCGCCGCTGGGTCCGACGCTGTTAAAGCGAACCACGCGCCCGGCATCCGCTGTCCAGCGCTGGCGGAACTCGCCATGCCCCACCTGCAGGGTGGTCATGACTGAGGTATTGGGCGCGATCCAGAACTTGAAGGGCTGAACCCAGAAATCGTGCGCCGCCGCCCTGAGGGACGCGGTGGCCGCGGCCAGGCCGAACACAGCGGCGAGGGTAGTTCGTTGAAGACTGCGAGGCATGTTCATTCCATGTGGTCTCCGACATAGCCTGGGGTCGGGGTCAGGGTCGGCAGGGCGGCGGCGAGGATGGAGACGGCCACCAGCCAGCTGGCGACCACCTTGATCGCGATGCCCATCCCGCGGGACACCAGCAGGCTCGCAGGCAGGCAGATGAGCACCCAGGGCAACGCCTTCGCAAGATCGAGCGGCGCGCCAGCGGCGGCGATGACCGCACCCGCCCACAGCCCGGCGTTGCAGGCCAACAAGACCGCCGCGCGAAGGCGAAGAGTTCGGGGCAGGTGAACCGACAGGGCCGTGACGATCACACTCGTCCAGCAGCCATAGAAGATCGCATCGGTCCAGGCCGGGTCGATCCGCGCGAAGCTGACGGCGGTGGCGACGCCAGCGAAGACGGCTACGCCGGGTGCGATCGCCCGGCGCGGTGCAAAGGCCAGCGCAAAGCCCAACGCCGAGGCCAGCAGCGCCGGCGGAAGCGCCCCGCCCCTCATGTCGTCAGCGCCCGAAACAGGAAGTAGACGCCGCATAAGGCGACGCCCGCGCCAAGGCCGCGGGTCACGACGACGCCGCCTGGCCGATCATTGAGCACGCCGATGCCGATGCCGGCCACGTGCAGCATGCCGGTCGCCAGCACGAACCCGACGCTGTAGCCGATCGGATCGGCGGCGGAAGGCAGCTCGCGGCCATGCGCGTAGCCATGGAAGATGGCGAACACCCCGACGATCCCGCACGCCAGCCAGATCGGTGCGCGATAGGCCGCGGCGATCACCCCGCCCATCACCAGGACCGAGACGGCAATGCCGAGCTCCACCCTTGGCAGCGGCAGATTGGCCATGCCCAGCGCGCCGCCCAGCGCCATCACCGTCGGAAAGATCACCGGCAGAGCGACGATCAAGGGTCGGCCAAGGAAGGCGCCCCAGAGGCCCACCGACACCATGGCCAGAAGGTGGTCGAAACCACTGAGCGGGTGCAGGAAGCCGGAGATAAAGCCGCCGGGCAGGCCCGTGCCGCTGTGCGCCAGCGCCGGCCCGGCGGCCAACCAGCCTGCCAGCAACATCGCTGCGCCGGCGAACCCCAGGCGAGCGCGCATCCCGCCTATGCCTGCTGCTGGAAGACGATTTCGGAGATCACACGGCGCCCGTCGCGCCGGGTCAGCTGCACGAAGACGTCGACGATGCCGCGCACATAGTCGGAGATCTCCGCGCGGCCGAGATTGAGGCCGGCCTGCAGCACCAGAAGGGTCAGCTGGTCTACGGCGCCGCGCGGGCTGTCGGCATGCAGGGTGGTGATCGATCCAGGGTGTCCGGTGTTGACGGCGCGCAGGAACGTCGCCGCCTCCTTGCCGCGAAGTTCGCCCAGGATGATGCGGTCAGGTCGCATGCGCAGGGACGCTTGCAGCAGGTCATCGGCGGTCACACGGGCCTCGCCGTTGTCGCCGCGCACGGCGATCAGGCCCAGCGCATTGGGGTGGTCGAGCTGCACCTCGGCGGCGTCCTCGATGAGGATCAGCCGTTCCTCGCGGGGGATTTCCTTGAGCAGGGCGTTGAGGAAGGTGGTCTTGCCCGTCGAGGTGCCCCCGGCGATGACGATGTTCTTGCGGTGGCGGACCGCCGCCCGGAGAAAGTCCGCCGAACGCCCATAATCGAGTATCGCGCGGAGTTCGGCATCGACCCGGGCTGCGTCCGACTGGCCGTCCGTGCGCGTGGCGGCGAAGGCGCTGGCGCGTTCATAGTCATCGAGACAGAGATCGGACACCACGTGCTTGCGCACGGCGATCGCCACGTGCCCGCGGGTGGCGGGCGGCGCGATGATCTGTACCCGCTCGCCGTCCGGAAGGGTTGCGGCCAGCAGCGGATGCTCACGGTTGACACCCTGGTGCGACAGGCTGGCGATCTGCCGGGCGAGACGCCACAGCGTGGTCTCGTCGAGCTGCGGCGCGGCGTGTCGTTCGATGGCGCCGGTCACCGTCTCGATCCAGGCCTCACCCGGGGCATTGATGAAGATGTCGGTGACCTCGGGCCGTTCAAGCAGGCCCGCCAACGGAGCGAGGTAGGTGCGCAGATAGACCGCGGGCTCGGCGATCACCGCACCGGCTCCACGGCGGAAAAGTCCAGGTCACGGGCCACGAAGATGTTGATCGCTTCGCCTTGCTGCACCCTGATCGTCGGCGGAATGGCATCACCCTGCAGCGCCGCGGTCGCCGCGCCGGCGGCGGCTCCGGGCGAGCCGATGCTGATCTGGGTCGAGGGCGTGCGGCCGACCGAGGCCACGGCGGCGTTCAACACCGACAGCAGGATCGAGCCGGAGAAGCGTCGGAAGAAGTGGCGGTCGACGTCGCCCTCCAGCCCGCCGCGACCCAGCTCATCGGTGCCGGGCGAGCCGATCTGGATCGACACGCCGTCCGGCCGGATCACTCGCGTCCAGATGATGAACGCGCGCGACTGGCCGAGCGCCACGGCGCTCTTGTACTGGCCGATCAGCCGGCTGCCGCGCGGGATCAGGACCGCCTTGCCGTCGAAGCTCAGGACGTCGCGACTGACCACAGCGCGGGTGAACCCGGGGAGGTCGGAATTGATGGCGGTCTCCAGGACGCCGGGGATGATGGTCCCCTGCGGGGCCACGGCGTGTGGGCTGCGCATGGGCACGGCGCGGGCGCGGTCGGGGGTCTCATCGCCCACGCGCTGGGCGAACTGTTCGGTGTCGGTGAGCTGCGGGCGTTGACCGCCTCCGGGCGCTACGCCAGCCGCCGGCGATCCGATGGCCGCCGCCGGCGCCGGACCAGCCTGGGCCAGCACCAAATCACGCGGCGCGCGGCCCAGATCGACGATCAGGGCCGGCGCCCTGCGGCGCTGCAGCAGATCCGCGGCGGAAACGCTCGGCGCGCCCTGCATCAGCGCGGGCCGGGCCGGGGGCGGAACGGGCGGTGACGACATCCCGACCTGAGCGGGAAGACCGCTGAAGGGCGCGGGACCCGGCGCTGAGATGGTCGTGGCCGGAAGCTCCAGGGCGGGGGGGGCAGTCCAGGCCGCCGTCTGCGCCTGAGCCGCCTGGGTGGCCAGGGCCGAGTCGACGCGCGCGGTGCGGAGCCCGTTTAGCCAGACGAACAGCAGGATCGCGGCGATGGCGAACGCCGCCGCAAGGGCGATGGGATTGAGCGTGCGCGCCGATCCGGCGACCACGGGATCGCTGTCGCCGGCCAACAAGGCGGAGCTCTCCTCCGGATCGATGGCGGCGTCGGACGGGGAGGCGTCGCGGGTCATCTGGCCTCCGACCGGAGCGCCGTGAGCGGCGAGGCGTAGGATTGATTGATCACCGTGGCGACCTGTTTGCCGTTGCGCAGGATGAAGCGCGGGGCGAGCTGTTCGACGACCGTGTAGGAGCCTCGCACGCCGTAGTTCACCAGGCTTTCCTTGCCGTCGGGCGCGATCGCGAAAATCGCCGGCGCCGACGCCTGCGGCGCCCAGGCGAAATAGGTCATCCGGCCGTCGTCGAAAACGCGCGCGGGCGTGTTTTCGGGCGCACCGGTGACGACGTAAGCGCGGTTGCGCTCCTCTGGCGGCGGATCCGGGCGCGGCGGCAGCGGCACGGCCATCGCCACCTGCGGGTAGACGAACCGCACGACGTAGGGCGCGAGCCCGGTCTTGGCCCCCTTAGGCAGGACGTGCAGATCGAAGGCGTAGCGGCGCTGCGATGTCACCACGCTCATGTTGGTCACCGACTTGCGATCGATGGGCTTGAGGAACAGCAGGTTGGCGTTGCGGTTGGGGGTGACCTGCCAGCCCAGGGAGTCGCCGATGGACACGCTTTCCAGCCGCTCGTCGGGGGCGAACTCGATCATCAGCTGATAGCCGAGCACGCCGCGCAGCAGGACGACCTGATCGGGATCGTAGGCCACGCTCTGGATGTGCGGGTCGCCGTATCCCGGAATCGGCGGCAAGGCGGCGTGGGCGGCTAGCGGTCCAGCCAACAGCACCAGGGTGAGCTTCAACCCGCGCATCAGCGGATGCCCTGCGAACCGGCGGTCGAGCCGATCATTTCGGAGTCCCGCCGGTACGACGACGCCTGGAAGCCCAGCGGGTTGAGGAAACGATCCTCCATCCGCATCGGCGCGCCGGTATAGCGGAATCCGATGACCGCGGCGTACGCCTGCCTCTGGCCGGATGACGCGCCGTAGTCGTGGCGCTCGACGTCGAAACGGACCAGGGCGCTGGTCTTGGAGAGCAGCGAGATGCTCTTGATCGTCGGCTGCAATACCGCCGTGGACGGATAGAGCTTCATCGGACTCTGCGGGTTGGTCGGCGCCATGGCCCGCAGATACTGGTCGCGGGCGGAGCCGACCGACCACAGCGCGACCTTGCGGTACGTGGCCTGCAGGTCGGTGGCGTCGTAGCCCTCGCGCGCCATCACATATTGCGCCAGGAAGGCTTCGGTGACGGCGGCGTCCTGCGACAGACCACCCGGCTTCAGGCCCTGAGCGGTTTCCACATAACCGGTCTGCCGGTCGACGGTGATCGTGTAGGGGACGACCGTCTTCAGCGGCATCATGGCCGCCAGAGCCACGGCTTCGAGCATTGCGATGGCGCCCAGCCCGATGGCGACGCCCCAGGCTAGGTTGCGAGAGGCGCGCAGGGCGCCGTGCACGTCGCGGGACCAGGATGCGGCGTCGGCGTAGTAGGCCCCGCGATCCGCGGCAGGCGGCTTTTCCGGCTTCATCGATCTCTCCGCAGGTTGCTGGCGGCCGAGCGGGGCTGCGCCGGGCGGCGGTACGAGGCTTGAACGTTGGCGGATGTTGCTGCGGGCCTCGCCTCGTCGCGATGGCGGCCGGTGGCAATTCGGCGCGGCGCGGCGCCCTCGGCGACGACGAGCCGGCTTTCGCGCCGATCCATCGCCGCGGCGGCGGCGGCGACCGAGGCCGCGCGTGGCTCGAGCTGGAACTGCGCCGGCGAGCGCTGTTCCAGTGTCGTGATGTTCGACGTGCTGGACTGGGCCAAAATCCCGGTTCCGGCAGTCGCCTGAATCGGCCGCGGCAGGCGCAAGCCGGTGGCGATCACGCCGACGGCGATCGCCAGGGCGACACTGACACCGGTGGAAATCAGGGTCAGCAGGAAGACCGCGTTGGCCGGGCCGACGTCGAGGGTGGCGCCCGTCCGCATCTCGGCAAGCCTGAGCAAGTGAGGTTCGATCAGGGTCAGCTGCACCACCAGTCCGAGAACCGCCATCAGGGGCGCGAGCGCGAAGGCGACGGCGGCGCGCAGCCAACCTTCGAACAACCCCCTTGTGGCGTCGAACAACAGGAAGGCCACGAACACCGGACCCAGGCCCAGCAACAGACCCAGCACGATCTTGGCGGCGAGCACCACGCCCAGACTGGTCAGCAACATCATCAGCGCCGAGGCGTTGAGCGCCAGGGCCGCCCCGGCGTTGCCGCCCTGCAGCGGCGAGGCGACGCTCAGGCTGTGCTGGGTGAAAAACGCCGCGGAGAGTTGAAGTTCGTCATAGGCCGCCTGCAGGCCCGCGAAGGCCGCGCCGCGCAGCGTCGAGCCCGCCGGTTGCAGCGCATCGAGCATGCCGGCGGCGAGTTGTTCCGGCCCGCGGAACAGGGTGTCGAACACCAGGTGCTGGTAGGTCGGCCAGCTGGTGGCGAGCACCAGGACCGCGCCGATCTTCAGGGCGCTCAGCGTCAGGTCGCCGACCCGCAAGGGCGTACGGCCAATCAGCAGGCGGAACCCGATGAACGCGATGTAGAGCGTCAGCATCGCCGTCAGCGCCAGGGCCATCGGCGAATAGGGCTGGGCCAGCGCGTTGTAGCCGGCTTCGGCCATGGTCTGAACGTTGCAGTCGACGGACGAAAGCAGGCCCTGGACCATGCCGTCGTCAGGCTGAGGGGCGGCGCACAGAGCTGGCATCAGGCGCGTTCCAGCAGGCGCGGCAGCCAGACAGCGGGATCCTCGCCAAGGTCTTCGCGCAGGGTGTCCAGCAATCGAACCGTGCGCTCACGGCCGGACAGCACGGTCAGCAGATCGGGCTCGCTGGACAGGTTCAGCCGGGCGACCACGCTGTCGGACCCATGCTTGATCAGAAAACAGCGAGAGGTGTCCGGCAGCGAGCGGATCAGGTTGAACTCGTGCTCCGTCAGGCCGAAACCGTCGCAATAGTCACGCGCCTGGGCCTTGGGGTTGGCCATGAAGATCTGGGTGGCGGCCTGCTCGATGATCGCCGAGGCGATGCGGCTCTCCAGCGCGTCCTGGGCGCTTTGGGTGGCGAAGCCGACCACGCCGTTGCGTTTGCGGATGGTCTTTTCCCAGTCCTTGATGCGGGCGACGAAGACGTCGTCGTCCAGCGCTTTCCAGCCTTCGTCGATGACGATCAGGGTCGGGTCGCCGTCAAGCCGCTGTTCGACCCGGTGGAACAGGTACATCATGGCCGGAGTCCGCAACGTCGGCTCATCGAGGATCTGGGTCATGTCGAAACCCAGGGTGCGGGCTTCCAGATCCAGGGCGTCCTCGGCGTTGTCGAACAGCCAGGCCCGCTCGCCGTCCCCCCACCACGGCCGCAGTCGCGCGGAAAGGTCTGCGGCTTCCGGCCGACGGTCACCCTTGAACAGCTCGGCGAAATACCGCAGCCGGCGATAGGCTGGCTGCTGGTCGAAATTGGCGTCGACGGCGTCCTTGATCCGGGCCAGGTCCTCCGGTCCGAGCGCCTCGCCCGGTCGCGCCACCAGGCGCGCCGTCCAGTCGGACAGGAAGGCGCGGTTGGCCGGCGAGTCCGCCAGCTGCAGCGGGTTGAACCCCGTCGGCGTTCCGGGGCGGATCGCGTCATAGCGGCCGCCGATGGCGCGCAGGAAGATCTCGGCGCCCCGGTCCTTGTCGAAGAACACGATCCGCGGATCGAACTTGCGAGCCTGGGCCAGCAGGAAGCTCAGCACCACGGTCTTGCCGGACCCCGACGGGCCGATGATCGTGAAGTTGCCGAGGTCACCCTTGTGGAAATTGAAGTGGTAGGGGCCAGCCGAAGTGGTCTCCAGCACGGTGACCGCCGGTCCCCACTGGTTTCCCTGCGCCTGGCCGACCGGAAAGTTGTGGCCCGAGGCAAAGCCCGCGAAATTGCCGGTCGAGATCAGCGCGCGCCGCGCGATGTCCTTGAAGTTGCCGGGAAACTGCGCCCAGAACGCGGCCTCCAGATTGACCTCCTCGCGGACGGCGATAATGCCCATCTCGGTGAAGCTGGACTGCACCTCGGCCGCCGCTTCATTGAGCGCGGCCAGCGTGGGCGCGCGGACCATGACCGTCAGATGGTGCTCACCGAAGGCGGCCCGTCCGGAAGCGACGTCGTCCTTGGCGGCGGTCAGGCCCATCCGCAGGCTCATTGCCTCGTCGTCCGCCGAGCGCATCCGGCGAAGCGCCAGGTTCATCCGGTCCAGGCTGGCCTGGCGGTCGACAAAGCCGAAGCTCTGGCTGATCACCAGCTCATGGGGCAGGCGCAGCAGGTCGTCGAGCATTCCCGGCGCCGTCTGCGGCGGGTACTCCTTGATCGAGATCAGGGCGGCGACGCTGCGCGCCTGAGTGGCCGAGCGTGACAATTCCAGAGCGTCCGCGCCGAACGTCACCCGGCGATGGGGCAGGTGCTCGCCAAGATCGCACTGCGGCAGGAGGACCGGTTGCAGCGTGCCGTTGTAAAGCGATGACAGGAACTCGAGCGGCTCGGAACAGGGCCCGCTTGGAGTGTCGTAGGCGCTGAGCACGTGCGCGCCGTAGGGGGCGAGCGAAGCCATCAGCGACTCCCGCGCGGCGTCGAGTTCGCGCTGTTCAATTTTCCGGGCCGCGTCGGTCTGCGCCCGACCCGCGCCGGTGATCGCCCGCACGGCGCCCTCGACCAGGCCAACCCGGCCCTGCAGAGGCCGGCGTACTAGGGTCAGGAAGAGCGTGTTGACGTAGAGCTTCTTGGCCGCGAGCCGGCCTCGCCAGGCCTCGTCGAGCGTCCGGCTGAAATCGTCGGTGTAGTCGCCTTCCAACGTCGGGGTCACTTCGCGCCGGACCACGTGGTGGTAGAGCGCGAAGCGGGAATTGGCGAGCGCCCGCAGCGCGCCGTCGCGCAGCGCCTTGCGATAGTTGATCTCTTCAGTGTCGGCGGTCTCGAACGGCAGACCCGCCAGCTCAATGAACTGCAGTAGCATGCCGTCGCGGGTGGCGATCGTTCGGTCGTCGACGTGGCGGGCATAGGGCAACCGCGCGCCGGCGCTGGCTTCGCGACCGGGCGCGGCGCGACGGGCCTTGGGGGTATGGCTGAGGGACCCGGTCATGGGCGATAGGAGTTGGCGCGCCAGACGGACCAGTTCTTCACCCGTGGGCAGCGGCTGACCTTGGTCAGCCACAGGTCGAAGACGCGCGGCTCTTTCAGGCAGGCGACGTAGCCCAGCCCATGGATCGCCAGCGCCGCCAGCAGCGCCCAGAAGGACTTGGAGATCAGGAACAGCTCGGCCGTCACCACGGCGTTGAGGACGAAGAAGCTGTAGGTTACGCCCGCGAACATCTGCGGCCGGGTCAGCGCGCCGAACACCAGGTCCCGTTCGAGCTGCGCGGCCATGGTCAGACGCCGCCCGCGGCTTGGCGCAGCCCCGCAACTATAGCCCCCGCGCCGAACAGGATGAAGCAGCCGAGAATAACCGTGGCGCCGTAGCGCCAGTTCAGACGGCCGGTCAGCATCATGAAGCCGACCGCCGCAACGGCAATCACCGCGGCCACCGTGGCGACGGTGCCCAGCAGGGTGCCTTGTAGCCAATTGAGCGCGCCGACGATCGCGCCGGAACCGGCAGGATCTGCCACCTGGGCGCTGGCCGCGCCGGCCAGGGCGAGTTGGGCAAGGCTTGCCAAGGCGACGCTTGGACGCAGGCGTTGACGGGGTATGCGAATGGGCTTTGCTCCTATCGGCCGGTTACGGGGGCGAGGCCCCCGACCAGGGTTTTCTGGGCGATCCGCGAAAGGATAGTCGCGACATAGGCCGTGGTTTCCTGGAACGGCGGCACGCCGCGATAGCGATCAACCGCGCCGGGGCCGGCGTTGTAGGCCGCCAACGCCAAACGCACGTCGCCGCCGTATCGATCCATCATCTGCCGCAGATAGGCCGCGCCGCCGTGGATGTTCTCGCTGAGGTCATAGCGATTGACACCGAGGTCGCGCGCTGTGGCCGCGGTCAGTTGCATCACCCCGACAGCATCGCGGTTGGACACTGCCTGCTGATGGAAACGCGACTCCCGCCACGCCACCTCGGTCACCAGATCGGCGCTCAGTTGCTGGCGGCGGGCGGCCTCGGTGATGACTTTGGAGATGTCGATCGCGGGACCGGCCGCCGCGGTTCGGACGTTGATCGGCGAAGCCCCGTCCGGGCCGAACACCGCCGGCGCCGCGTAGGTGACGGCCGCTCCGTCAGGTGCGATTTCGATCACATCGGCAAGGCACGGGGAGGCGATCGCCGCGATTGCGGC
>NZ_JANMBF010000161.1:0-1717 GCF_031360265.1 Phenylobacterium sp. | reverse complement strand
GACGCGCCCCTGGCCAGCCGGCGCGTGGGCGGCCTTACCGGGCTGGGCGAGCTCTCGGCCAACGCCAATGTCGCCATCGACCGGCTCTCGGATTTCGGAACCCTGATCAGTCTGGGCTATGGCCTGAACTGGCGGCCGGTGGCGGCCTTGAGCCTGGTCGCCTCGCGCACCCACGATGAAGCCGCGCCCAGCCAACAGCAGCTGGGCGCGCCGGCCGTGCTGACCCCCGGCGTGCGGATCTTCGATTTCGCCACCGGCCGGACGGTCGACGTGACCCAGGTGGATGGCGGCAACACGCGGCTGCTCGGCGACGACCGCGACGTCACCAGCCTGAAGCTCAACTTCAAGCCCTATGCCGCCCGGGACCTGACCTTCACCGCCAACTACCTGACGAGCCGGATCCGCAACCCGATCGCCACCTTCCCCGCCGCCACCGCCGATATCGCGGCGGCCTTCCCCGACCGCTTTCTTCGCAACTCCCGGGGCGAGCTGATCCAGATCGACTATCGGCCGGTGAATTTCGCCCGGGAAGACCGCGGCGAACTGCGCTGGGGCGTGAACTATTCGCGGCCGATCGGCCCGGCGACGGCGACGCGCGGCGGACCGCCCGGACCCCGCCGCCCGCCCGGCTTCGGCGGCGCCCCGGATGCGGGCCGACCCTCTGGAGGTTCTGGAGGCGGCGGTTTCGCGGGCGGATATCCGGGCGGCGGGGGGCGAGGCGGCGCCCAGGACGGCCGGCTGCGGTTTTCCCTCTATCACACCATGATCCTGGAGGACCGGGTGACGGTGCGGCCGGGCGGGCCGGTGCTGGACTATCTGAACGGCGCGGCGGCCGGCGCCTTGGGCGGTCTGCCGCGGCACGAAATCGAGGCTCAGGCGGGGATCGCCGAACGCGGCTTCGGCGCCGCGCTCAGCGCCGACTGGAAGAGCGCGACCTCGGTGCGCGGCGGCGCGGGTGCGGCCAGCGGCGACCTTGCCTTCTCCGACATCGCCAAGGTCAACCTGCGGCTCTTCGCCGACCTGAGCCAGCGCAAGACCCTGCTGGAAACCGCCCCCTGGCTGCGCGGCGCACGGATCTCGCTGTCGGTGAACAACCTTTTTGACCGGCGGATCGCGGTGCGCGACGCCAACGGCGCCACGCCTCTCAGCTATCAGCCCCCCTATGTCGATCCCGCGGGCCGAACGATCCGGCTGAGCTTCCGCAAGCTGTTCTCCTGAGTTGCGTCGCGTGCTTTGCTGAACGCCAGATGAGATTCCATCGCCTTGATGGCGCCACCATCCACGCCTAGAAAGTCCCACTAACGCAGTAGGACAATCCGGTCGCTTCCTCGAGGTGATCTACCGCCACCGCAACCGCGTACTTATCTAGGGGTTGAAGGGGGGCGATTTGGTTCTTGCGCGC
This sequence comes from Phenylobacterium sp., assembly GCF_031360265.1. Taxonomy (GTDB): domain Bacteria; phylum Pseudomonadota; class Alphaproteobacteria; order Caulobacterales; family Caulobacteraceae; genus Phenylobacterium. The sequence continues at coordinate 315 of NZ_JANMBF010000161.1, read as the reverse complement.
AGGCTTTGCGCGCCGGCCCGGACGTCCAGGAAATCTAAGGGGATAGTTCATGGCCGCAAGCGCCCTGTCAGTCATGTCGCCGGACGGCGGCCTCAGCCGATACCTGTCGGAAATCCGCAAGTTCCCGATGCTGGCCAAGGACGAGGAATTCATGCTCGCCAAGGCCTGGCAGGAGCATGAGGATCCCGCCGCCGCCCACCGCCTGGTCACCAGCCACCTGCGCCTGGTGGCCAAGATCGCCATGGGCTACCGCGGCTACGGCCTGCCGATCGGCGAGGTGATCTCCGAGGGCAATGTCGGCCTGATGCAGGCGGT
>NZ_JANMBF010000124.1:0-8729 GCF_031360265.1 Phenylobacterium sp. | reverse complement strand
GGCGGAGAGGGTGGGATTCGAACCCACGGTGCCCTTCCAGGCACGCCGCATTTCGAGTGCGGTGCTTTCGACCACTCAGCCACCTCTCCAGAAGTCGGGGCCGGACCCTATGCGGGGCCCGCTGAGCGAGGCGCGGAACCTACTCATCCGACCCTTGGCGCGCAAGGGCGCGGTTGGGCGCCCGGTCTGGGGCTGGGCTAAGGTGCGCCAATCGGTTGCAGGAAGGTCACCGCGGCCATGCCGCGCCGGGGCGCCGCGCCGGCCTCGGGGCTGGGCCGAGCCTCGACGCTGAGGACGGCGACGATCCAGGCGCCGGGAATGATCTTCATCTCAGGGTCATCCATTCCCGCCAGGTGCGGGCATTGGCCAGGGCCCGCATGGCGCAGGCGCTGTGCAGGGGCGCGATGGCGCCCGCGTCGAGCAGGGGCAGGTCGTCGACGAAGTCGGCCGGCAGCCAGACGCCCAGGCCCTTGGCGCCGACGGGCAGAGCGCCACGCCGGTGACCCGCTCGGAGGACCAGCTGGTCACCCAGGGCACATCAACGCCGACCCGCGACGTGGAGGGGGGCTCACGGCGGGCCGGTCGGCGCGGCGGGTGATGTGGGCGCGGCAGGGGTCGGCGCGACCGGCGCGAGCGGGGGCGCCGGCGGGGCGCGGCGGATCGAGATGATGCGCACCGGCCTGGCGATCATCTCGCCCTTCATCGCGCCTGCGCCGGCGTTGGGGTCGGTGGGCTGGCCGAGGATCGCCTGGGCCACCGAAAGGCCGTCGACCACGCGGCCGAAGGCGGCGAAGCCGGGGGCCTTGGGGTCCTTGGGGTCGGCGTCGAGGTAGCTCATGTCGCCCAGGCAGATGAACCAGTCGGCCTGGGCGGTGCCCGGCGCGTGGCGGCCCATGGAGATGGTCCCGTCGGTGTGCCTCAGACCGGTCTTCAGCGTGCTCTCGTGGGCGATCGGCGGCAGCACCCGCTTGGGGTCGTTCTGCAGGCCGCCCTGCACAGTGCCATAGTCGTTGGCGGCCTGGCCCGGGGGCTTGGACGCCCGATAGAAGGTCGCGCCGTCATAGAGCCGGCGATCCACATATTTCAGGAAGTTGGCCGCGGTGATCGGCGCCTTGTCCGGGTAGAGCTCGACGGTGATGGCGCCGAGCGGCGTGGCGATCAGCACGCGGGGGTGTGGGCCGGCGGGCTGAGCCAGCGCCGGGCCTGCGAGGACGAGGCCGGCGGCAAGCGCCAGCAGGAAGCGCTTGCTGATCATGGCTGCGAACTTAGCGGATAGGCCGAGCGCGGCAACGCACGATGGTGTCTGTCTGGCCGGTGGAGCGCAGGCCGGCGGGGGTCAGCACAAGATTTGCGACGCTGTGACCGCACACGCGGCGGAGCTTGCCGCCCTTGGTGATCTCCGAGACCTCGTCGTCGGCCACCTGCGCGCGCCGGCCATCGGGGGCGATGGTGATCGCGGTGATGACCGAGGTTTCCCGCACCCGCGAAGAGGCGAAGACGCGCCCGGCCTGGGCGCGGGCCTGGTCCAGCGTGCTGACGCCGTAGGGGACGATCCGGTTGTCATTGCCCAGCGCCTGATCGGTGAAACGCGCCTGTGGGGTGAAGGTCGCGAAATAGCCGGCCAGGTCGCCGGCGTTCCAGGCGCGCGCCTGGCGTTCGACGAAAGCGCGGACCTGCTGGGCGGTGATCTGCGCCGGCGCAGAGGCGGCGACCGCGACGACGAGGATCTGGGCGATCATGCGGGCCGCCAGAAATGGAACGCCGACCAGCCGGCCCGCAGCGCCTCAAGGTTGAGGCCGAGCGCCAGGCTGAGCGACGCCGCGGCGCGGAACAGGGCGGCGCTGGCCCCCGGGATCACGAACAGCGCCAGCAGCAGGCCGACCATCACCAGACCCTCGGCCTTGCGGATGTGCGGGGCGAGGCTGGCGGGCAGGAACGGGCGGATGGCCCCAAAGCCGTCCAGGCCCGGGATCGGCAGGAGGTTGAGGATCAGGCCCATGGCCTGCAGGAAGGCCAGCACGCTGAGCGCCTCGAACAGCGCCAGCGGCCCCTCACCCTGGACGCCCCATCCCGCCCAGAACGACAGACCGAAGCTGAGCGCCAGAAGAATGACCAGCGTCGCCGCCGGCCCGGCGAGCGAGGTCGCCGAACGCCACAACCGGGTGCGGATCAGGTCGTTGCGGATATAGACCGCCCCGCCCGGAAACCCGATGCCGCCCATGGCCAGCGCCAGCAGGGGGATCACCAGACTGACGCCCAGGTCGCCATACCGCCGTGGGTCGAAGGCCAGGTAGCCCTTCTCCGCCACCGTATGGTCGCCGCCGAGAAAGGCCGTGGCCGCGTGGCTGAACTCATGGGCCATCACCGACAGGATCCAGCCCACCATGACGAAGGCGAAGACCGCCAGGCCGCTGGGCTGGTTCACCAGCAGGCCGCCCAGCCCGATCCAGACCAGCAGCATTCCCGGCCCGACGAGGGGATTGGGCTTGAGCGGTGGCGTTTGGGGCGCGGCCTCAGTCATGCCGCGTCCTATCACATCGGCGGCTTGGCGCCGTTTTCTCCGACCGAGACCGAGCCGGCCATCAGGCCGCCGGCGACCTTCTGGACGACCATGAACACCGGCGTGCCGACCTTGACCATGTCGCGCTTGCCGGGGGTGATCTGCACCACCGGCACCTTGGCGGGGACGGTGATGTGGCGCTTGCCGTAGGAGTAGCTGACGTCGAGTTCGCGGCTCCCGCGCTTGCCGGCCACCACGGTGCCGACGGTGCCGTTGGTCATCATCGAGCCGGGCTTCAGGTCCCAGCCGTAATGGCCCTCACCCATCTTCACGCCGGGCGGGAAGACGTGGACCTCGAGCGACTTGCCGCTGGTTCCGTCCTTGTTGGGCATCTCCGAGGTGCCGATGAAACTGCCGGGCTGGATGGCGTCGATAGCCACGGGCTTCATCACCGCCACCGACCACGCCGGCGCGAGGCCGACGGTCTGCGGACCCTTGGCGGTCTTGACGGTCAGGGACCCGTCGGTCATGGCGGTGACCGTGCCGCGAACGATGCTGGGGCTCGGCGGCGCGGCCGGCGCCGGGGCGGGCACCTCGGCAAGGGCGGCGGTGGCGCTGAGGGCCAGGGCGGCGAGCCCTGCGGCGGCAGACTTGATCATGGACGTTTCCCGTTGCGGCTGGAGTGGCGGCGCGGCCTTAGGGGGAACGCCGTTGACGACCGACATAGGCAGCACGGTCCCCTTGGTCAACGCGGCCCTTGGGTCAACGCGCAGGGGCCCTGGCAAAGATGGGCGCGGGCCAACGGACCCGGCCAAAGAAAAGGCGATATAATACAATCCGTACCCAGCCGGCCTCAGTCGCCGCTGTCGTTGACCTCAAACAGGCCGTCGCGCTCGTGCCTGTCGAACACCATCCGGCGGATCGACCGCACCTCAAGGAAGATGTTGTACAGGAAGCCGACTGCCGCAGCGCCCATCCCCAAGGCCACAAAAATCTGCCAGTCCGACATGCTTAGGCCCTCGGTTTCTTGGGCTTAACGGGCTCCGGCGGCGGTCGCCGCTTCGGCGGCACGATTGCCGCGAAGGCTCGCGCGAAGGCCGCGCCGGTTTCGTCGGCGCCGGCCTCGCGAGCGGCTTCCTCGAAGCGCCTGGCTTGGTCGGTCTTGGGTACCCGCGAGGTCATTTCTCTGTCTCGGGTTTCGGTTGGAAGGGCAGTTCCTGAAGCGCGGCAGCGGTAGGGACAATGCAATCCGCCAAGCCCTTGACGGTCATTCCGAGCCGCTGGGCGATGTTCCGCTGGCGGCTGTCATCTGAGTAGAAGACCGATGCGCCCTCGGTATGAGCGACCGCTACAATCATCCTGTCGTATTTGAGCTTGGCGTACGTGCCCGCGTTCGGGTCCTTGCCCCCTTCGCCCGTCACGGCGTGGCCTGCCATCATGGCCACTTCGATTGCCGATTTCACGTCAAACGGCACAACCCTGAAGACCTTCGACTTGTTCATGATCGCGAGCCAAGCCTGTGCCGCCTGTACGCCGCTGCGGATCATCAACTCGCTCATCGCAGGGGTACTCACGATGATCGTGGCGCCGATCTTCTCAAGTTCATCGATCAGACCGGCAACCCTTTCCTTCGCCATCGTCACCGGCTGGTCGTTGGAATCGAGTGGGACGCCGACAGCGCTGGCTGGCGCGAAGAAATAGAGCAGGAAGCTGGTGTCCACGCCGACGATCAATGCGGCTCACCTTCGTCGCGCCGGTCGGCCATTACGGACCCCCACGGGTCGCGCAACTCGCTCAGCCCAGAGGGAACCGCGCGAAGCCGCTCCACAATGTCGGACAACGCGCCGCCTTCAAGCGGCTCATGGGTCCGAATGACGAAGCTGCGCAGCGTCCAAGCGCCATCCTCATCACGGCGCCATTGGGCCGTGCCCTCAAAGCGCCGCTCTTCGCCCAGGATGAACGGGCCTAGCTCCTTGGCCGTGGCGCGAGAAGCAGTGCAGGTGTGGACGGTATCTCCGGTATCGATAAAGACGCTGACGCCCTTCTCGCTGATCACCCGCCCGCCGATGCCCTGCACCACACCAACGAGCGCGCCCGGCTGTTCGACTGGCGTGATTTCGAGAGGTTTCGGCGCTTTCACACCCGGGAAGTCGAGGACGAGGCCCGCAAGCGCGTCAAGCTCGCGGTAGGACGCGAACGTGTTGTCCGCCGCCAGCTTTCGGTTGAGCGCCTTGTAGGCGTTCATGGCTTCCACGGGCGCTACGCCGCCACGAATGGCGGTCGTGCGCTCTTGGACCTTCGGATAGGCGGTGAAGGAGACGTCGTGCAGGAGTTGCACGCAGCCGTCTTCGAGACGAACGAAATGCACGTCCGCCTTCTCGCCCAACATGGCCGCGAGGTCGCCCATGTACTCGGCAAGCCGAGCCATGGGGATGGAGTCCGGTTCAAACGCATCGATCTTGAAGCTCAGCCGGACGGCATCGTGTGCCAAGATCGCCTCCTCCTTGCTGAACCTCAGACCGCTGCGGGGAACGAGTCCCGGTACTTCAGTCTCTTTCCCACGATCCCAGATAGTGCGCGAGAGGTCCTTTCGACGTCGTTCACGCCGTTGGCCACGCGCTCGTTGTAACGAAAATCGTACTCCGCGAGGTACCTGTGAAGGTGCCGTTTGGAGCAATGCTGGTACACGCCCTTCGTGCCCTTCTTGAACACGCTGAAGTAGCCCTCAATCGTGTTTGTGTGGATGGTCCGGTCCTCGGTGGAGACGTACTCGTCCTGGCCGTGGCGAACGACGCCATGCTGAGCAAACTCCCGGCCCACGGCGAGGTAATGACCGGCCTCGTCTGTCATCAGCCGGGCCTCGCGGGCGAGGTTCTCAAGAATGATCGGGGCGAGCGTCGCGGGGCGGATGTTGTCCACCACCATGCTACGGGCGCGACCGCTCTCACGGTCCACCAGCGTGAAGACCTTCATCTTGTGGTGGAAGGCGCGCTTCACCGGCTTGCCGGGCTCGCGCCCGATGTAGGTTTCATCGGCCTCGACCGCCCCGCCGCCCACGCCGAACGGCGCGAGATCGCCGGAGCGCATGGCCTCACGGATACGATGAGCCATGAACCACGCCGTCTTCAGCGTGACGCCCAGCGTCCGGTGAAGCTGGTTGGCGCTGAAGCCCTTCTTGCTGGAGCAGAGCAGGAACATCGCCTGAAGCCACAGGTGCAGCTTGACGTTGCTCGCCTCGAAGATCGTCCCAACCTTGACCGTGAAGGGCTTGCGGCAATCGCCGCATTTGCGGACGCCCATGCGCGTGCTCTTGCCCTTCAGATCGTAGATGCGGCTGAAGCCGCCACAATGCGGGCAGACGGGACCGTCCGGCCACACGTGCGCTTCCACAAACCGGTAGGCGGCTCGCTCATCGTGGAAGTGCTTGGCGGACAGGGCGGACACGAGAGATCTCCTTCAATATGGAGATTATCTCATAAGAGTCATGGCGTTGCAAGCCATTTGGGTACGGATTGTATTATATCGCCAAAGAAAAAGGGCCGGGGCCTTGCGGCCCCGACCCTTGATCGATTTCACGCGGCTCCGAGGAGCCAGCGGTCAGTCCTTAGGCGCTGCCCAGCTGGCCAGCGGACATCTTGCCGTTGCGCGGATCTTTTTCCAGCTCGTAGCTGATCTTCTGGCCCTCGTTCAACGAGGACATGTTCGCCCGCTCAACGGCCGAGATGTGCACAAACACGTCTTGTCCGCCGTCATCGGGCTGAATGAAACCAAAGCCTTTTTGGCCGTTAAACCACTTCACGACACCAGTCGCCATATCAGTATCCCCTTCCGGGTATCTAAGTATTCACGCACCCACGATGGGCGGCGAGATCAAATTTTCGGAGAGGGTCGAGGGCAGTTCCGGCTCCCGAGTTGGAAATCGGGGGTGGAGAGCAGGCGAGCCAAAACGATATTCGATGACCGCACCTTCCCATGACCTTCCGCAAGAGGCAAGGAAAATCGCCCGTACTCCGACGAACAAGCGAGACAGCGCGCTGTTTTACATATAGAAATCTAGTCCCTTTACACTTTGATAACCATCCCGGGCTCGCGGCGGGTGCGCCGCGCTTAGAAGGATAACCAGCATGGCCATACGCGGCGCAGCCGATCGCGAGACCCTGACCGTGGCGCGCCATGAAGGCCGCTGGGCGGTGGAACATCAGGGCGCGTTCTCCGACCACAGCCTCAACAAGGAAGAAGCCAAGGCCGCCGCCAACAAGCGCGCCCGGGCCCTGCAGGACGCCGGCCGCGCCTGCCAGGTGCGGGTGAGCGGCGAGCACGGCTTCTTCGCGGACGCCTGATCATGTCTTCCACAAGCCACACCAAGCCCACCCGCCGCCGCGGCACGTCCGCGGAGGAAGCCCGCCTGGTCATCGAACAGGCCGACGCCGATGGCGTGAAGCGCAAGGACATGACGCTGCGCATGACCCTTCGCGACGCCTCCGAGCTGAAGCGCGATCCCAAGGTGCCGATGGCCGACATCAGCTATCGCGACGGCGAGATGACCTATCTCGGCGTGGCCGTCGACCAGGGGGGCGTGACCAGCACGACGCTGGATCGCGGCGACACCTCCTATGTTCGCGGCGCGGCGGCTGACCCGCCCCCGGCCAAGCCGAAGGCGGTTCGCAAGAAGGCCGTCAAGAAAGTCGTCAAGGCCGTCGAGCCCGTCGAGTAGGCTGGCGCTCACCGGACGCCTTGGCTGACGCAACGGCCACCGGTGCAATCTCGCGCCGCGGATTTGGGAGGTGGCGATGCGGCGGCTGACGACACGGCTGGTCGCGGTCCTTGCCGCGGCCGCGAGCTCGGCGCTGTTGGCGGGCTGCGCCAAGGGCGACCTCACCTGGCCGGTGCTGGAGGCCAGATACGCAAGCCCGGCGTCGCGGTTCGCGGATCTGCCCGGCGGGCTGCGCATCCACTACCGTGACCAGGGGGACCCGAAGGCCGCGCGAACCCTGGTGCTGGTGCATGGGTTCGCCGCCTCCCTGCAGGCGTGGGAGCCCTGGGTGGCGCGGCTTGCGCCCGCGTATCGGGTGATCAGCCTGGACCTGCCGGGTCATGGCCTGACCCGGGCGCCGGCCGGCTACCGCGCCTCGGGCGACGGCGACGTCGCGGTGATCGATGACCTGACGCGGCGGCTGGGCGCGCCGCGGTTTGTGCTGGGCGGAAATTCCATGGGCGGCGCCATCGCCTGGGCCTATGCGCTGGCGCACCCTGAGCGGCTCAACGGCCTGATCCTGATCGACGCCGCCGGCTGGCCGCGCGCCGCCAGGCCCGGCGGCGGTTCGGTCGTGCTGTTCAAGCTGCTGGGCAATCCGGCCGGCCGGGCGATCCTGGCGCGCATCGACCCGACCCCGATGGCGCGGCGCGGGCTGCGGCAGGCCTATGTGGACCCGGCTCTGGTGACGCCGGCGCTGGTGGCGCGCTACGTCGATCTGGCCCGCGCTCCGGGACACCGGGAGATCCTGCTGACGCAGAACGCAGGGCCGCGCAAACCGGTGACGCCGGCCACCTTCGCGGCGATCCACACCCCGACCCTGGTGCTGGTGGGCGCCGTCGACTCGGTTATCCCCGCCGACGACTCTCGCGGCCTGGCCGGCGCCATCCCCGGAGCCCGGCTGATCGTCTATCCGGGCGTCGGCCATGTGCCGATGGAGCAGATTCCCGAGCGATCGGCCGCCGATGTGCGCGCCTTCGTGGACGCCCTGCCGAGGGGCTGAGCGCCGCGCGGGGTTGGACGCCGCCGCCGCCCAGCCTAAGGTCGCGCGATGAGCAACGATCCCATCGACGACCGCGCCGCCGCCCGCCGCAAACTGATCGGCCGGGCGATGGTGATCGGCCTGCTGGCCCTGGTCGCGGTCTATGTGATCGTCACATTCCGCTGAAGTCTGGCCGCTGAAGCCTGGCGTCGGGCTATTTCGCCTCGGCCGCGGCCTTCATGGTCGCCACCAGGCCGGTGAACTGGGCGGTGCGGCGGGCCTTGTCGGCGGCCTTGTCGGCGGCCTCGTGCTTGGGCAGGGCGTCGGCGTCGTAGACCAGCGTGTAGAGCAGCTTGGCGTGGCGCTTGTCGACGGGCCGGATCTCCACCGTGCCGTGGTAGTCGATCGGGCTCTTGGGCTGGGAATAGGTGTAGGACCAGGCGGTCTGGGCGACCAGCACCTCATCGACCCGGTCGGCGATCCGCCGCACCGCG
>NZ_JANMBF010000115.1:0-3849 GCF_031360265.1 Phenylobacterium sp. | reverse complement strand
AACGCCGGCGTCCACTGGCCGGCCCACGGCTTCCTGCGCCGGCCGGGGACCATCGTCTATGAGTACCTGCCGCCGATCCCGCCTGGCCTGAAACGCGCGGAGTTCATGCGCATCCTGGAAGAGCGCATCGAGACAGCCTCGCTGAAGCTCAACAGCCTGTAGCCCGCGGCGACGCCAGCCTCAGGCGGGCTCCGATGAAGCGCGGCTCAGCTGGTGTCGGGCGATGAGAAAACGGACACCGCAAGGGGTCACGCCCCAAAAAAAGGAGGACGCGCTGGGCGCGTCCTCAAGTTCACAGAGGGCCCGCGCCGGGTGGGGCGGATCCTGGCTGTGGGGACGGATGGTCACCGACGCGCGAGGCGGAGCTCCTCACGCCCGCGCATCGCCGCGTAGCGCTGTCTGGCGTTTGGCGCGTGGACATAGGTCATCGCGGTTTCGAGGGCCTTGGCGCGGCAGGCCTGGAACGCCTCCGTGCGGCCGAGGGCGTAGGCGCCGCTCTCTGGCCGATCGTTGCACGCCCGGCTGACCGCCGAGTCGAGCCGACGGAGGAACAGGTTCGCGCCGGCCTCGCTTGACAGGTTGAGGCCCTGGGCGCTGACGATCACCAGCACCTTGACTGGGCCGTGTCGGCCGGGCGCGCCGGCATCGGGCTCCAGGGGGTCGGCGGCGGCGGCGGCGGCGACGCAAGTGGCGGCCAGCAGGGCGGCGGTTTGCAGCAGCGTTTTCATTCGAGGCCTTCCTTTCGTGTTGGCCAGGATGGAGTTCAGTCGTTCCAGACGCCTTCGGCCGTCGCGGTCCCGTCGGGTCTGTTCAGCTGGGAGAACAGCCCGATCTTGCCGGCGTAGCGGCCGGCCGTGCCGATCAGCACGCCCTGGCAGAAGCCCGTGCGCGTAGCCGGGTCGGGCGTGAGGCAGGTCACGCGCATCGAATATCTGTCGGCGCCGCTTTCGGCTTCGCAGACGGCGGTCTGGGGCTGACCCTGGATGGACCAGCCGATGCAGTGGAAGCTGGCGTGTTCAACCCGCCCGCTCCTGAAGGTGGCGGTCAGCTCGCCCTGGTTGGCGCCGGCCCCAAGCGCCAGGAAGCCCCCGACGGCGGGGGCCCGTGCATTCGTGATCGGTTGGCTTTTGGACGTGGAAGTAAAGGGCTCGGCGGCGGCGGCTCCGGCGACGAAGAAGGTCACCACCGCGGCGAGCTTGAGAGCGTGGGTCATGTTGATCTCCCGTGGACGGCGCATCTGGCCGACGCCTGAAAGCTCAACATGCCTGGGGCCTTGCCGCCTGGAGCCCGATCGAAGCGCGACCTGAGGAATCGCCGAGTTCGCGCCCAGATGGCCGGAATTAACGCGTGACAACCTCTGATTTTCGGCAGCCACTGTGCTGTCAAAAGCAAGGCCTGCGCGCGGGGCGTGCGCTGAGGGCCTTCAGGGTTCGTCGGGGGGGAGTAGGCGTGCAGCTGGCGCACCAGGCTGCGTTTTCGATCGCTTCCCTCGATGTGCGGCCTTCCACACGCGAAGTGGTGTGGGACGGCGGGCGCGAGGTTCTGCAACCGCGCGTCATGCAGGTGCTGGTGGCCTTGGCGCTCACCGCCGGCGACGTGGTCAGTCGCGACGACCTGATCGTTCAATGCTGGGACGGCCGGATCGTCAGCGAGGACGCCATCAATTTCGTGATCGGCCAGGTGCGCAAGCTGGCGACGCTGACCGGGGCTTTCCGGCTCGAGACCATTTCCCGCGTCGGCTACCGCCTGGTGGCCCTGACGCCGGAAGGATCGGCCGCGCCGCCGCGCCAGGTCTCGGCGCGGCTCGAGCGGCGCCGCGTCCTGATGCTCTCGACGGCCGGCGTCATCGGGGTCGGGCTGGCCGCCGCCGGGGGCGTCATCGGCTGGCGAGCGCTGCGGCCTGCGCCCCCGGCGCCAGTGACCATCGCGGTGATGGCGTTCGACGACCTCAGCCCAGGCCAGGACACCCGATACCTGGCCCAGGGCCTGGCCCGCGAGGTGCGCAATTCGCTGTCGCGCGTCGCGGGCCTCAGCGTGATCGCCGACGCCTCCTCGTTCGCGCTGTCAGGCCTCAACCTGACGGACAAGGTGATCGCCAGGCGCCTGGGCGCCGACCTGCTGCTCAAGGGCAGCGTCGCCCAGTCATCCGGCAATGTGCGGATCAGCACCGAGCTGATCGATCTGGCGTCGGAGCGGCAGGTCTGGGCCGAGACGCATGAGAGCAACGGCGGCGACCTCTTCCAGTTGCAGGATGCGGTGGCCGGCGCGGTGATCCAGCAACTGATCGGCCGCATCGGCGCCGACCGCATCCAGCAGCCGCCGCAGCCGCGCCGCCGCGACCCCGAAGTCTTCCGCGTCATGCTGGGCGCCAACCAGCTGATCGAACAGACCCGCGCGCTGCGCATGGTCAACCGCGTCGAGGCGGCGTTCGACGCGGCCGACGAGGCGCAGGTTCTGGTAAGCCGCGCCCTCCACATCGACCCGCGAGATCCCGGGGCGCTGGTCGTCCAGTCCGTGCTGGTGCGCAACGGCTGGACCCGGGCGCTGGCCAGGCAACCCCTGTCCACGGCGCAACGCGGGGCGGCCGCGGCGGAATTGCTGCGCCAGGCTCTGACCACCGACCCGAACGACCCAGGCGCGCTGGCCTGGCTCGCCGACTACTATCGGCGAATCGAATGGCGCTGGGACGATGCGGCGACCCTCTACCAGCGCGCGCTGGCCATCGATCCGAACCACCTGGAGGCGCACTGGGGCTATGGCTATCAGCTGGACATGCTGGGCCGCGCACTGGAAGCCCTGACCCATGCGCGGGCGCTGATGCGCCTGGATCCGGAGACGGTCTGGCGGCGGCTGGCCCTGCCGCGGATCCTGCGCACCGTCGGCGCCAGCACAGAGTCTTGGCGGCTGTTCAACGCCGAGCTGACGCAGAACCCCGGCAACGTCTTCCTGATCCGCGAGATGTGTGGCAACCGCCTGACGCAGTCCGATGCGCCCGGCCTCGATCACCTGATCCGGCGGGTCCGCGAAGAGCTCTGGCGGGGCGCCCCGCCAGCGCCGGTCGCAGCCCTGCTCGCCCGGGCCGCGGCGGGCGCCGAGGCGCTGCGGGGCCGGCCCGCGGCCCTGCTCGCGCTGGTCGACGCCGATGTCGCGACCTATGACGCCGGCGGCGAGCTGGGCGGCACGCCCCAGGGCCGGGCCAGCGTCGATTTCCTGTTCATCTACGCCATCGAGTACGCCTGGGCCGGCGCGGTGACGCCGGCGCTGTCCCTGTTGGACCGGGCGCTGGCGGGACGCTCGACCTACTGGCCCGACAGCATGCCCTTCGGCCTCGCGCACTTCCCCGCGACCGTGCGCGCCGACCCGCGCTACGCCGCGCTCTGGCAGTCGGACCGCAAGCGCCAGCAGATCGTGGCCTCGCGCCTGCGGTCCGTTCAGCACGGGCAGATGGCGGGCTACCTGCCGGACGGCCGGCGGGTGACGCCAAGACTGCCCGCCGATCCGATGGCCCGGCGGGTGTAGCCTGTTGGCGAACGCCTCACACAATCTCTACGTCCGCAACTGACTCACCGGCCGGTTTTCCTCGCGCCCATGTCCGACCCCGCCGACCTCAGCGATGAACAGATGCTTGCCCGGCTGGCCGCATGCGACCTGTCGGCGGCGGAGCGGGTGCATGGGCGGTTGATGGCCGCGGAGGCGACGGCGGAGCTCGCCGAGCTTGGCCGCACCTATCAGCGGATCTCCCGGTCGCTGCGCCAGACGCTGGCGCTGAAGGCGCGGTTGGCGCGCGAGCGGGCGCAGGCGGTTCGGGAGACGACGACCAAGGACGCCGCTTCGCCGTCCGCCCCCTCG
>NZ_JANMBF010000112.1:0-5235 GCF_031360265.1 Phenylobacterium sp. | reverse complement strand
GCGGATGCAGCAGCGCGGGGCGATCCAGTCCCATCCGGATGGCGCGCCAGCCGAGCGCCGGATTGTCCTCCCGCTCGGCCTCCATGTAGGGCAGCACCTTGTCGCCGCCGAGGTCGAGGGTGCGGAAGGTCACGGGCAGGTCGCCGGCTGCGTCCATCACCCGCTGATAAAGTGCGGTCTGGGCGTTGAAGCGCGGCATCTCCTCTGAGACCATGAACTGGAACTCGGTGCGGAACAGGCCGATGCCCTCGGCCCCGGTCTCGCCCAGGCTCTCCAGATCGACGTCAAGGCCGGCGTTCATCAAGAGGATGATCTTGGCGCCGTCGCGGGTGAAGGCCGGGGTGTCGCGCAGCTTGGCGAATTCGGCGCGGCGCTGGCGGCGCACGTCGATGCGGGCCTGGATCGCCTTCACCACGTCGGTGCGCGGACGCAGGTACGCCTCGCCGGTTTCCGCGTCGACGATCACCATGTCGCCCTCGGAGACCCGGTCGCGCAGCCCGGAGAGCCGGCCCACGCAGGGGATGTCCAGCGCCCGCGCGACGATCGCCGCGTGGCTGGCGGCCGAGCCTTCCTCCAGCAACAGGCCGCGCAGCTTCTTGCGGTCGTATTCCAGCAGGTCGGCGGGCCCCAGGTTGCGGGCGATCAGGATGGCGTTCTCGGGCAGGTCGCGGGCCACGTGGCCCTCGCCCGACAGGTGACGCAGCAGCCGGTCGTTAAGGTCCTCCAGGTCGTGCAGGCGCTCGCGCAGATAGGGGTCGCGCGCCTGGCCCAGGCGGGCGCGGTGTTCGGAGCGCACCCGCTCGACGGCCGCCTCGGCGGTCAGGCCGTTGCGCACGGCGTCCACCAGGTTGCGGTTCCAGCCGTCGGAGTGGGCGAACATCCGGTAGGTGTCGAGCACCTCGAACGACGCATCCACCAGGCCGGCGTTGCCCTCCAGCATCTGGTCGATCTGGGCGTGCAGAGCGCCGATGGCCGCGCTCAGCCGGGCTTCCTCGGCGACCACGTCCTCCGACAGCAGCTGCGACGGCGCGACCGGCGGCTCGTGCAGCACGGCGACCCCGTAGGCCAGGCCGTCGCCGAACTTGGAGCCCTTCAGCCGCTCGGGCCGGTGCGGGGCGATCTCGACGCCCTTGAGGTCGTTGGCGCCCAGCAGCTCGCCGGCGGCGACCATCTCGGCCAGCACCATGGCGACGATCTGCAGGTCCTCGACCTCGTCGTCGGTATAGACGCGCGCGGTGCGGTTCTGCACCACCAGCACCCCGATCGCCCGTCCCCCGCGCAGAAGGGGCACGCCCAGGAAGGCATGATACGGGTCCTCGCCGGTTTCCGGGCGGTAGGAGAAGGCCGGGTGTTCCGGTGCGTCGGCCAGGTTCAGCGGCCGGCCGAGCTTCATGATCTCGCCGACCAGGCCCTCGCCCGGCTTCATGCGGGTGACGTGGACGGCGGCGGGATCCAGGCCCTCGGTGGCGAAGAGCTCCATCTCCTCGGCGGCCCGGCGCATGTAGAGCGAGCAGACCTCGGCGACCATCGAGCGAGCGATGATGCGGACCACCATGTCCAGGCGCGTCTGCGCCGGGGCGCCGCCGGCAAGCGCCTCCCGGATCTGCCGAAGCAGACTGCGCTGACCGCGTATGGCTATGCCCGGTGTCGCCATGATCTGGCGGTCGCCTCCCTGGTGGTCTGCTCTTCGCCGCTCCCTAGCAGGTTTAAGCGTCGATCCGGAGACGGAAACACCGCGCTGCATCGTTTGCGGCGGCTGCTCAGAAGATGGGCGCCAGGGTTGAGGTTTCCCGCCAGCGGCCCCATCGTCCCCGCCAACGACAACAACCATCGGTCCTTGGGGGGACGCCATGCTGCGGAAATGGGGCTTTTTCATCCTGGGCTGGGTGCTGATCCTGGCGGGATCGTTCCTGGCGCACGCCGTGCAGACCTCCGGCGGCGTGGCGCTGAAGGACGTGCGGTTCGCCGGAGATGAGGGCCTCACCCAGTCGGGTCTGCTCTATGTGCCGGCGACGGCCACGGCGACCCACCCGGCGCCGGCGGTGCTGGCCAGCCACGGCTACATCAACACGCGTGAGATGCAGAGCCCGTTCGCCATCGAGCTGGCCCGGCGCGGCTATGTGGTGCTGGCCATGGACATGGTCGGCCACGGCTATTCGCAAGGGGCGGTGGGTCAGGTGAAGGATCTGGGCGGCCCCGCGGCGCTGCGCTACCTGCAGAGCCTGCCGTTCGTCGATCGCAACAATATCGGCCTGGAGGGCCACTCCATGGGTGGTGTGCCGGTGGTGGCGGCCGCGGCGGCCCAGCCGGACGGCTATCGGTCCATGGTGCTGGAAGGCTCGACGCCAGGGTTCCTGGGCGCCAAGGCGCCGGCTCACATCAACAACCTGGCGGTGGTGTTCGGCCAGTTCGACGAGTTCTCGGCCCTGATGTGGGGCGTGCCCAAGGGATCGCTGGTGGCCACGTCGCCCAAGCTCGCCAAGGCGTTCGGCGTCGACGGCCCGGTGGTGGTCGGCAAGATCTATGGCGCCATTCCCGACGGCGGGGCCCGGGTGCTGGAAAACCCGCCGGTGACCCACCCGTGGGAGCATTTCAGCCGCGCCGGCGTCGGCGGGGCGGTGGACTGGTTCCAGAAGACCCTGGTGGGAGAGGCCAGCCCCCGCGCGCCCGCCGAGCAGATCTGGCTCTGGAAGGACATCGGCACGGGCGTCGGGTTCATCGGCCTGATCTGCCTCCTGATCGGGACGTTCGAGGTGCTGCTCACGGTTCCGCTGTTCGCCAGCCTGAACCATCCGGCTCAGCCTGTGGCTGAGCGGCGCGGCGGCAAGTGGTGGCTGGCCTTCCTGCTCACCGCGGCGGTCCCGGCGCTGACCTTCTATCCGCTGATGAAGCTGGGGATGCTGTTCTTCCCGATGCCGTTGTTTCCGCAGTACATCCAGAACCAGCTGCTGGTCTGGGCGCTGGCCAACGCGGTGATCAGCGTGGGGATCGGCCTGGTGCTGCGCGGCGGCAAGCCGGTGTTCACCACCAACTGGGTCAAGTCGGCGGCGATTGCTGTGGCCACCGTCGCTGTGGGCTACCTGGCCCTGGTCTTCGTCGATCTGGTGTTCAAGGTCGACTTCCGGTTCTGGGTGCTCGGCCTGAAGCCGCTGGACGGCCGCCACGCGCTGATGGCGATCCCCTATCTGGCGCTCTGGGCGCTCTATTTCCTGGTGGCGCTCCGGGCGCTCTGCGCCAACCTGGGGGTCCGGGGCGAAGGCTTCATCTGGCAGGCCGGCAGCTGGAAGGTGGCGATGAGCCTGGGGTTCGTCGTCCTGCTGGTGGTGGAATATGCGAGCCTGTTCCAGACCGGCCTGTTGTTCACCCCCACCGAGCCGCTCAACACCATCGTGGCGATCCAGTTCGTGCCGCTGCTGGCCACGGTCGGCGCCATCGCGGCGATCACCTATCGGCGGACCAACTCCTATGTGCCTGGCGCGCTGATCTGCGCCCTGCTGCTCAGCTGGTACGTGACGGCGGGGACGGCGACGCACTGGTATCCGGGCTTCAAACTGCCGACCCCGGCGGCGCGCTCGCGCTGAGCGGCGACCTGGGTTAGAGCGCCGGGATGGACCACAGCCTACCCGGCTCAAAGGGCCCGCCTGCTTTGAAAGGATGGGCCGACCTGCTCGGCGAGGGTCGGCTGCCGCGCTTCGCCTTGATCTGTCTGGGCGTCTGGCTGAGTGCGGCCGACAGCCTGGTGACCGCCACCATCATGCCCAGCGTCGGCGCCGAGCTGGGCGGCTACGGCTATTTCAGCTGGGCGACGGCGGGGTTCCTGGTGGGCGCGATCCTGGCCGGGGCCAGCGCCGGGCGGCTCTCGGAGATGTTCGGCCTGCGCCGCGCCATCGTCTTCGCGGGGCTGTCCTATGCGGCGGGCTGCGTGATGAGCGCGGCGGGTCCGAACATCGCCATCTTCCTTGCCGGCCGTCTGTTGCAGGGGGTCGGCGGGGGCTGGATCTCGGGCTTCTCGATGGTGGCCATCGCGCTGATGTTCCCCGAGCGGCACCTGGCCCGGGTTTTCGCCGCGGTGACCAGTATCTGGGGGATCGCCACGGTGGTGGGCCCTCTGGTGGGCGGGCTGTTCGCCCAGGCCCACGCCTGGCGGATGGTGTTCTGGCTGTTCGCCGCCCAGGCCGTGGCGTTCAGCGCCGCCGCCGTCTGGCTGCTCAAGGCCGACGCAAAGGGCGAGGGCGCGCCAGGGGTGCCGTGGACTCAGCTCGGTATCCTGACCCTGGGCGTCGGCGCGATCGCCATGGCCGACATCAGCCGGGGCGCCCTGGCGGCCGGCGGCCTGGTGCTGGCCGGGCTGGCGCTGCTCGGCGTCGTGCTGAAGCTGGACGGTCGCGCGGCCGTTCGCCTGCTGCCGCACCGGGCGGCGGACCTGAAGACCATTGTCGGATCCGGCTACGCCGCGATGTTCGCGCTGACCGCGGCGTCGATGGGGCTGTCAGTCTATGGCCCGGCGATCCTGCAGACGCTCCGGGGCTTGTCGCCGCTGTGGGCCGGCTATGTGATCGGGGCCGAGGCGCTGGGCTGGACGGTCTGCGCCCTGCTGGTGGCCGACACCTCAGCCCTGTGGGACGGCCGCTGGGTGCGGTTCGGATCGCTGTGCGTGGTGGCCAGCCTTGTCCTGTTGACCTGGGCGATGCGTGACGGGGCGCTGGGCTGGGTGATCGCCGGCTCGACCCTGCTGGGCGCGGGCTTCGGCTTCTTCTGGAGCTTCTTAAGCCGGCGCGTCATGGCGGCGCTGTCGGACGACGACCGGGCCATCGGCGCCTCGGCGATCACCGCGGTGCGCCAGACCGGCGCCGCCGTCGGCGCGGCGATCGCCGGGGTCACGGCCAATCTGGTGGGTTTCGGGTCCGGGCTGACGGCCGCCACGGCGCAGGCCTCGGCGGTGTGGGTGTTCGCCACCGCGATCCCGCTGGCCGTGGCGGGAACTTGGGCGGCATTCCGGCTGACCGGCTCGGCGGTGAAGGCCTAAAGCTGGTCCAGGCCATAGGCGGCGTGCAGGGCGCGCACGGCGAGCTCGGTGTAGGCCGCGTCGATCAGCACGCTGATCTTTATCTCCGAGGTGGAGATCACCTGGATGTTGACGCCCTTTTCGGCCAGCGCGCCGAACATGGTCTTGGCCACGCCGGTGTGGCTGCGCATGCCGACGCCGATCACCGAGACCTTGGCCACGTCCTCGTT
>NZ_JANMBF010000069.1:0-10224 GCF_031360265.1 Phenylobacterium sp. | reverse complement strand
CGCCGTGGTCGAAGGCGCCCCTTGAATCGACGCGGCCGCGCCTGTGTGGGCGCGGCCGCGACTTTCGCGAACCTCTTCCCGGGGGAAGGTCGAGGCTCAGCGGTACTGTTGCAGGCGGGTTGTTCGCAGACCGGCCAGACCATGGCGGTCGATCGACCGCTGCCAGGCGAGAAATTCTTCGGAGGTGAGCCGGTAGCGTTCGAGCGCGTCTTCCAGGGACAGCAGACCGCCGCGCACCGCGGCGATCACCTCGGCCTTGCGGCGGATCACCCAGCGGCCGGTGTCCGGCGGCGGCAGATCCCCCAGCGTCAACGGCGCACCCGTGGGGCCGATGACATACGACTCCCCCCGGCTGTTCGTGCGCGTCTGCTGTTGCTGCAACATGGCTTTACGCCTTTCCCACCATCACAATTGATAGCGAACATAGACGTTGGCTCCTAACAGCCGCTGAATCACATTAGTAAACAAACACATAAAACTTCTTCTCCCGTGTATGATTTCGGCACAGGTCGTATTTAATCTGTCGTTAACGAGATCATAGAATTCATATTACCTTATGATATTGATTAACTCGCTCAACATCGTGTCAGCCGTCGTTATAATCTTGGATGATGCTGAATAGGCCTTCTGCGTCGAGATCAAACCGGTAAACTCCGACGACAGGTCCACCGTCGAGGCTTCCAGGCTGGACGGCGAGATCTTGCCGGCCCCGCCGTTTCCGGCCTCCTTCAGCACCATCTGACCGGCGGCGATGGAGGCCTGGTAGACATTGCCGCTTCCCGGCTTCAGCCCATCGCCATTGGGAAAGGTGGCGATGGCGATCTTGGCGATCTGGCGGATCTGGCTGTTGTCGAACAGCGCCGAGACCACGCCGTCGGCGCCCACCTGGACGCCAACCACATTGCCGACGCTGGCGCCGTCCGAATTCACCGAATTGACCGTCGAGGCCGTGGCGTACTGGGTGACCTTGCTGATGTCGAAGGTCAGCGTCTGGGCGGCGATGCCCAGGGGGTCGGCCCAACGGGGCTGGGTGGCCGTGCCGGAGGCGGCAAGCGGGATGGTCGGGGCCGCGCCGGCGGCGCCGAAGAGGGTGGAAGTGGTGAGGTTGATCGAACCGTCCGGGGCGAACTTCACCAGGCCCTTGGCAACCTGGCCCGGCCGGCCGGCCGTCGAGACATCGGTGTTGGGGATGGTGTAGATTTCCGCGTGCCATTCGTTCGGCGCGCCGGCGCTCTTCAGGAAGGCGTAGGTCATCTTGTGCGAGCCGCCCAGAGAGTCGATGACATTGGTCTCGATGGTGAAGTCCGGCTTGGTTCCGGTCGTCGGATCCTTGGCGTAGTCGGCCATACTGGTCGCGGTCGTGCCGAGGTAGAGGGCCTCGGCCGGCGAGATCGTCTGGCCCTGGTCGACGTTGGCGCTGATGACGATCTTGCCGGTGGCCTGCACCGCGGCGCCCAGGTTCTTGACGTTGATCGACCCCAGCGTGTTGACGTCGGAGGGGTTGATGGCAAAGCCGCCGCCCTGTTGCACCGGCCAGCCCTGCAGATACTTCTTGGAGCTGTTGACCAGGAAGCCGTCGGCATCGACCCCGAACGCCCCCGCCCGGGTGAAGCTGCGCGCGTCAGCCGATGTCAGGCCCGGCCCCTTGTCTGTCACCACGAAGAAACCGTCCCCGGCGATGGCCAGGTCGGTGCTGGAGGCGGCGCTCTGGATCAGGCCCTGCTGGCTGACGTACTGACGGGTGACCCCCTGGACCCCGCCCGCGGAATAGCGGCCGGTCACCGCCTGGGAGGTCACCAGATTTGAGAAGCTGACCTGGTTGCGCTTGTAGGCGACCGTGTTGACGTTGGCGATATTGTCCGAGATCGCGGCGAGCGCCGAGGAATTGGCCACGAGGCCCGAAACGCCGGCGAGGAGGGCGGAATTGATGCTCATGGGTCTGTCCGTTGGTTGCGAGGTTGCCGCGCGCAGCCGACGCCGGTTGGCGTCGCGAGGTCATCGCGGGGGACGGCGTTCGGCCATCCGCGTTCAAGAGGGCGTCGCCGGCGGTTCATGGAACGACCGGCGGGATTGCGGGGATCGTGACGGGGAGCGTGATCGTGGTCGGGGTGGCCGTGGTCGAGGTGGCCGTGGTCGAGGTGGCCGTGGTTGTTGCTGCGGCCGGCTGCCGGATCGCGGAAATCTTGTCCCAGGTCACCTGGCCGCCATTGATGGTGATGTAGGTGGCGCCGTTGCTCTGTTCGACCCCGGTGGCCAGCCCCTGCACATAGTTGGTCGAGGCGATCGCCTTGCCTGAGGGGTCGATGGCCGTGACCCGCAGCGTGTAGGTTCCGCCATCTGGAAGTTGTGCGCCGCCGAGGTCCTTGCCGTTCCAACTGAAGGCGTGGTCGCCGGCCTTGCGGTCGCCGGGGGCCTCGGCGTGGACGATCTTGCCGTTAGCGTCGAGCACTTCGACCTTCAGGTCGCTGGCGGTGCTGGCCAGATTGTAGACCCACTGCGCCTTGCCGCCGCTCAGATTGGCCGTATCGCTGACGGCGCGCACGTCCTTGCCGATCACGCTGACGGCGCCGGAAACTCCGGTGGCCGTGTTGCCGACCAGTTTCTTGAGCAAGTCGTTGGTGGCCAGCTGCTGCTCGACGCCGGTCATCTGCACCAGCTGCTGGGTGAACTGGTTGGAGTCCAGCGGCGCCAGCGGGTCCTGGTTTTTCAGCTGCGTGGTCAGCAGGCTGAGAAAGGTGCTGAAGTTGTCGGCCAGCCGCGCCCGGCCCAGCGCCGTGGTGTCGGGGGCGGCCGGCGTCGTGGTGGGCGTCGTGGCGGGCGCGGCGGTGGTTGAGGTGATGGCCATACTGTCCTCAGATCCTGATATCGACGCTGTCAGACGTCGTGCGCCGAAGGTTGAGCCGGTCAGGCGCGACCGCCTCGCCGCCGATTTCCAAGGCCGCCTGAAACGCTCGACCCCGGAACCCGGCGCCGGCGCTCTGGCCGGTCTCGTTCTGCCGGGCCTGCGCGCCGCGGCCCCCGTCGCCCGCGACGTCAAAGGACATCCCCCCGGAGAGATCGAAGCCCGCCTGTTCCAGCGCCCTCTGCAGCTCGCCGGCCCGGGCGCGCAATTCCGCCGCGGCCTGCGGCGTGTCGAATGACATGGCCGCGGTCATCCGCCCGCTGGCGCCGATCTCGATGCGCACGTCCACCTTGCCGAGGCCGGCGGGATCGAGTTGCACATCAAAACGGCTGGAACGACCTTCCAGCTTTCGGGCGATCTGGGCGGCCAGACTGGCGACGGTCTGCGGCGAACCGCGCAGGGCCGCCGCGGCATGAATCAGCGTGGCCGGAGTGGTCGTCGACTGGGTGTCGAGACCGCCGGCGACCGGGGCGGCGTCAGCGGCAGAGCCCTTGATCTCAGGCGCGGGCGACCGCGCCTCTCGATCCGCGGAACCGCCGCCAGGCCCGCGACCCTCAGCGCCAGCGCCGCTGGACGACGCCAGCGGGCCATCACCCGCACGAAACAGCGATGGCGTGGCGGCGGCGTCGACCCGCGGAGCTTCAAGTCCGGTCGGCTTGGCGGCCTGGGCGGCCTGGGCGGCGGCCTTCGCGGCGATCTCGCGCGCACCGGGCGAGATGGCCTTGGCGACCCCGGTCTCCGCGGGCGGGACAGCGGCCTGGGCTCCCAACACACCCGGGGCCGGCAGTCCGGCAGGCGACGGTGAGACCGGTCCAGAACTCCTGGCTGGACCGGTCGGCGAAGCTGGCTTGTCCGGCGTGACCGCGGGAGCCGGAGCCTTGGCGGTCGTTGGCGTCGCGCCGGCGATCAAGGCCGCGGGAAGGGCCTTGGCCTTGTCGATGCCGGGCTTGGTCGTGCCGGTGACCGCCGCGTCGCCACCGGGCACGATGTCGGCGAGCTGCGGCGGCGTCGCCGCACCAGCCTGGACCGGGGCCGAGCCGTTACCGGCCGGCCCGCTTTGAACCTTGGCCGCGGCCGTCGCGACCTCGCCCGCCAGGGCGGGGGTCGGGACCGGGATGGGAACCGGCGTCGGGACGAGCAACGCAAGCGCCGCGCCGGAAACGGTGGCAGATGCGCCGTCGGACCCGTTCGGGCTGACGGTATCGCCTGCGGGCGCCCCGTGCTTGTCAGCCCCCGGCGCGGCCTGCGGGGTCTTGGACGCGTTGGCGGCCTTGGCGCCTGTGACAGCCTTGCCTGCGCCCCCCGGCGCCGGGGCGACGGCTGCGACGCCTGGGTCGCCAAACAGGGTCGCCAGCAGCGCCTCAAAGCCCGCCAGGGGGCCGGACGCACCGCCCTTGCCGGCGCCAGCGGCCTGCGCAGCGCCGCCGGGGACCGCCATGGCGTTGGCGCCGGGTGCGGGTGGCGTCGCGAGATTCAGCGGGTTGGCGGACATGCGCTGTGGGGGGCCTGGAAGCTGAGGGGAGTGGAGGCGCCTGCTGCGCAACGACAGTTCCAGCATTCCGGAGCAACCTTTACGCCAGTCGCACAAGTCACTGAATAAAAAACATAAATACGCCAATCCGGGGTCGGGCTCGCCGGCTCCGAGGGGTGGAAATTGCCGGGCCGTTTGGCGTCAGATGGGGCGTTCCCTGCCGCCCCGTGGCCGATCGCTGCAACTCTGGGACATCTGGCGCCAGTCTTGCGCGCGGTTGTGGTGGCTCACCAGCCCAAGAGAACGACTATGTTGAAAACATTTGATTTTTTCCAACGCCTCGGACTTTTTACCGGAACGGCCTCGGCAGAAACGGCCGGGCGATGCGTCAGCCTTTGCCGGGTGGAGACCTAAGCGATGTCCCTAGGCGTCGCCCTGCAGAGCGCAACCTCCGGGCTGATGGCCGCCCAGACGGGCTTGCGCGCGATCTCCGACAACATCGCCAACGTCAATACCCCTGGCTATGTGCGCAAGGTGATCGACCAGCAGCAACTGGTGGTCGCCGGCATGGGTCAGGGGGTCTCCGTCATCGGGGTCCGCCGGGTCACCGACCAGTATCTGCAGCTGGCCAGCATGACCGCGGGGTCCGATGCCGCCAAGTGGGGCGCCTACGCCAAGTATCTCGACAACGCCCAGGCCCTGTTCGGCAACCCTTCGGGCAAAGGCTTCTTTTTCAACGGTCCCGACGACATCGCCGCGGCGTTCGCCACCGCCGCGAACGACCCCTCGTCCAGCTTGTTGCGCGGCCAGGCGCTGTCCACCGTTTCCAGCTTCCTCAACGACGCCAACCGGATCTCCGGCCAGATCGCCCAGCTCGGCCAGACCGTCGATGCCCAGGTCTCCGACAGTGTCGGCAAGGCCAACGGCCTGCTGTCGCAGATCGCCCAGTTGAACAGCGACATCGGGCGCGCCCGCATCAGCGGCGGTGACAGCTCCGGCTCGGAGAACATCCAGAGCCAGCTTCTCAACCAGCTTTCGAGCCTGATGAACGTGCGGGTGAGCGCGCGCGACCAGGGCGGCGTGACCGTCCGGTCGAGCGAGGGCGTGATGCTCGCCGGGGACGGCGCCTCGACGCTGACCTACAATCGCACCGACGCGACCTCTGGCTACATCACCGCTGTCACCCCCGGCGCGGCGAGCGACCCGCAGCCGCTGACCATCGCCAGCGGCCAGATCCGCGGCCTGCTCGACCTGCGCGACACCAAGCTGCCCGGCATCGCCGACCAACTCGGCGAGTTCGTCTCGCGCACCGCCGAACAACTGAACGCGGCCCACAATGCGTCGAGCGCCTTCCCGGCGCCGTCGACGCTCACCGGCCGCAACACCGGTCTCGACCTGCCCACTGCGATCACCGGCTTCACCGGCCAGACCACCGTGGCCATCGTCAACGCCGCCGGGGTGCTGCAACGCCGCGTGGACATCGACTTCAGCGCGGGCACGATGAGCGTCGACGGCGGCGCGTCCAGCGCCTTCACGCCGGCCACCTTCCTGAGCTCATTGAATACCGCGCTTGGGGCGTTCGGCGCGGCGACCTTCACTGGCGGTGCGCTGTCGATCGCCGCGGCAGGGGCCAATGGCGTCGCCATCGCCAAGGGCACCGCGGACAAGGACGGCAAGGGATTTTCGCATGCCTTCGGGCTGAATGACCTGATCCGCTCCGGCGGCCTGGCGACCTTCGACACGGGTCTCGCGCCGGGCGACGCAAACGGCTTCATACCCGGCGAAACCCTGACGCTGCGGCTTTCGCAGCCCGACGGCAAGCCGATCCGCGACGTCACCGTCGCCATTCCGCCGGCCGGATCGCCGAGCATGACCGACCTGCTCAGCGCCCTGAACAACAGCACCACCGGCGTCGGCCTCTACGGCGCCTTCGCCCTGGACGCCCAGGGCGGCCTGGCGTTCAGCGGCAATCCGCCCATCGCCGCCAAGGTCGCCGTCGTCGGCGACAATACCCACCGTGGCCCCGGCGGCCCATCGGTCAGCCAGTTGTTCGGACTTGGTGCCGGCCAGCGGGCCAATCGCGCCGGCAGCTATTTCGTCGATCCGGCGCTGGTCGCCGACCCGACCAGGGTCGCCCTTGGCAAGCTCGACCTCACTGTCGCGGCCGGCGCGCCGACCATTCGGCCCGGCGACGGCCAGGGCGCGCTGGCGCTCTCCCAGGCCAATACGGCGACGACCCTGTTCAAGGCCGCCGGCGATCTTGGCAACATCTCCACGACGCTCGCGCGCTATGCGGCGGAGTTCGGCGGCTCCATCGGTCGCGACGCGGCCGCCGCCGATACCCAGAAGTCCGGCGCGGGGGCCGTCCAGACCGAGGCCGACGCCCGTCGCCAGGCGGTCGAAGGCGTCAATATCGACGAGGAACTGGTGCGCCTGACCACCTACCAGCAGGCGTTCAACGCGTCGGCTCGAATGATCCAGGCCTCGAAGGACCTCTTCGACGCCCTGATGCAGATCCGCTGAGGACACCGCCATGGACACCCGCGTCTCCACCTCCGGAAACTACTCGGCCATTCTCGCCAATCTGATGGAAGCCCAGCAGCGACAGGTGGACGCCGGAAATCGCGTCTCCACTCAGCAGAACGGCTCCAACCTGAAGGACTACGCCAACACCGCCGAAACGCTGACGGCGATGAAATCGGTCGACCGGCGGATCACCAACTACCAGGACACCAACAGCCAGATCGCCGCCAAACTGACGACCCAGGACGGGGCCCTGACCCAGGTGGCCGACGCCGCGACGGCCGTGCGCCAGGCGATCACCGACGCGCTCGCCAGCGACCGCTCTGACACCTTCATGCAGCAGGTGCAGGGCCAGTTTCAGAGCGCCGTGAACGGCCTGAACGCGAAATATGACGGCAAATACCTCTTCGCCGGCGGCCAGATCAACACCCAGCCGGTGACCGCCACCGCCCTGACCGATCTCACCGCGGGTCCGCCGATCTCCAGCTTCTTCAAGAACGATACCTTCAAGGTCCAGGCCAAGCTCGACGACTCGACCACGGTCACCACAGGCGTCCTGGCGACCGACGTCGGGACCAACATGCTGACCGCCCTCAAGTCGATCCAGGCTTTCCAGGAAAGCGCCGCCGGCCCGTTCACGGGCCAGCTGACCGCCGCCCAGCGGACCTTCCTCGAGGGCCAGCTCGCCACCTGGGACGGAATCCGCGGGGCCACCACCACGGCCGCCGCTCAGAACGGCATCGTCCAGCAACAGGTGGACACCGCCAAGGCCGGGCTGGTGAGCCAGCAGAACACCTTGACCATCATGATCGGCGGGGTGACCGACGCCGACATGGCCAAGGCCGCCACCGACCTCTCCAACGCCCAGCTCGCGGTCCAGGCCTCGGCCCACGTCCTGGTCGCGCTGCGCGATTCCTCGCTGCTCAACCTGCTGCGGTAGCGCCGCGCTCGCAAACCGGGGGCCGAGCCGTTACATAGCGGCCCATGAACGCCCCGCTTCTCGCCCGCAACCCGCTCAGCGACGGCCTGATCGCCGCCGCGCGGGAGGCCGTGCGCCTGCCGGCCGGCAGCCGGATCGTCGCGGCCATGTCGGGCGGGGTGGATTCCACCGTCACCGCGGCCCTGCTGACCCGCGCCGGCTATGACGTGGTGGGCGTGACGCTGCAGCTCTACGACCATGGCGCCGCCATCCAGAAGAAGGGCGCCTGCTGCGCCGGACAGGACATCCACGACGCGCGCACCGCCGCCGAGGCCTTAAGCATCCCCCACTACGTCCTCGACTACGAGAGCCGCTTCAAGCAGCAGGTCATCGAGGACTTCGCCGACTCCTACCTGCGCGGCGAGACGCCGGTCCCCTGCATCCGCTGCAACCAGACGGTGAAGTTCCGCGACCTGCTGGACGTCGCCCGCGACCTGGGGGCCGCGGCCATGGCCACCGGCCACTATGTCCGCCGCAAGGTGGGTCGCGGCGGACCGGAACTGCACCGCGCCGCCGACGCCAACCGCGACCAGTCCTATTTCCTGTTCGCGACCACCGCGGCGCAGCTTGACTATCTGCGGTTCCCGCTGGGCGCCCTGCCCAAGCCCGCCGTGCGCGCGGCCGCCGCCGAACTGGGCCTGGCCGTGGCCGACAAGCCCGACAGCCAGGACATCTGCTTCGTGCCGGAGGGCCGCTACACCACGGTGATCGACCGCCTGCGCCCGCAAGGCGCCCTGCCCGGCGACATCGTCCACCTGGACGGTCGCGTGATCGGCCGCCACGAGGGCGTCACCCGCTACACCATCGGCCAGCGCCGGGGCCTCAACGTCGCCGTCGGCGATCCGCTGTTCGTGGTGCGGATCGACGCCGCCAGCCGCCAGGTGATCGTCGGCCCGCGCGCGGCGCTGCTGACCCAGGGCCTGACCCTTGGCGAAAACAGCTGGATCGGCGGCGGGGCGATCGAAGCCGCCTGCGAGGCCGCGCGTCCCGTGCTGGCGCGCGTGCGCTCGACCCGAGAGCCGGTCGCCGGCCGCCTGGCGCTGATCGATGGCCAGCCGGGCGTGCGCCTCGACACGCCGGAGGAAGGAGTCGCCCCCGGCCAGGCCTGCGTCCTCTACGCGCCGGAGGATCCCACCCGCGTCCTCGGCGGCGGCTTCATCGCCGGCGCGCTGCGGGCCGCGGGTTAGGGCCTGCCGCAGCGGTCAGGATGCCGGCTGACGGCTGGGGAGTGCCTGAGCTGGGGACTGAGTATTTCCTTACCGCTCGTCATCACCCGGCTTGTCCGGGTGACCTATGATCTCGGCGAATAAGGGGCGAGCGCTGCGGCGCCACCAAATCCCGTCCGCCAGCACGGAGATCTTGGGTGGCCCGGACGAGCCGGGCCATGACGATCTATATGGAATTGAGTACGCTATTTGGATAACAAATTCAGTAATTTGAATGGCCTCTCAACCTACCGCGCGGCGACCACAGGCGCGGCGATCTCGTTGCGGCGCAGGAACGGAGCGGTCCAGGGCGGGTCGTAGAACCAGGCGGTAGGTTCGCCACTCACCCGCCAGGCCCCGTGGGCCAGCCCATCCGTCAGTTCCCGAGTGCGCGCCGTCACCGTCTCGCCATTCGCCGAGCCGGAGAACCTCAGCACCGCATAGTCCTGGGCCGGGACCTCAACGATGCGCACGGCGGGGTCGTTCGGCGTCGGCAGGGCGTCGCGGCTGTATTTGGCCGGCATGAAGAACTGCACCCGCCACTGACCGTCGGGGCCGGCGGCCTGTTGCGCCACCGGGGCGGTCATGGCGATCTTCTGGGCTCCCATGGTCTGAGTGGCGGCGGTCTGGGCGACAGGCGCGGTCATGGCGATCGAGGTCTTGGCCGTATTGGCGCCGAAGATGTAGCCGGCCACCTTGCGAAATCCGTCGCTGCGCGCCGCCATCGACGGTCCGGAGACGGTGGTTTCCGCCGCCAGACGCGGGCCGTAGTGGCGGATCTCGATCTGGCCGACCCGCTCGACAAGGGTGTATCGCGGCTCTTCGGTCCCTGACCGGATGCCGAAAAGTCCCCCGACGCCGGCGGCGATGGCCACCGCGGTTTCCGCAACGCTCGACATGGATGTGTTCCTCCTTGATCGCTATATGGGCACGATGACTCAGACTTCCGACTCCGTCGTAATCGCCAGCTATGCCCGCACGCCGATGGGCGGTTTCCAGGGGGTTTTCGCCCCCGTCAAGGCCACCGAGCTTGGGGCCTGCGCCGTGCGCGCCGCCTGTCGCGCCGGCGCCTGGCCCAGGCCGGCGGGCAGCACGCAGCCCATGATGATCTGCTCGATGACGTCCGGCGGGGCGCCCGCGCGGG
>NZ_JANMBF010000111.1:0-6323 GCF_031360265.1 Phenylobacterium sp. | reverse complement strand
GAAGGGCAAGACCTTCGTCGACAAGCAGCCCTCGCTCACGCTCTACCTGCCGCTCATCGCCAAGCTGTTCCCGCGCGCCAAGATCATCCTGGCGCGGCGGGATCCTCGCGACGTCGTCCTGAGCTGCTTTCGCCGGGGCTTCAACATGAACCGGACGATCTACGAATTCACCGACCTTGAACGCCTCTCGACCTACTACAGCGCCGTTATGGGCCTGGCTGAGATCTTCTCCGCAAAGCTGCCGCTGGCCTTCCACGTCCACACCCACGAGGCGATGATCGCCGATTTCGACGGCGAGATCGCCCGGCTTTGCGCCGCCATAGGCGTTGAGTTCGATGACAACATGCGCAATTTCGTGGAGACCGCGCGGGGGCGGGACATCCGCACGCCCAGCGCGCGCCAGGTCGTCAAGGGGATGAATGCGTCCGGGGTCGGCTATTGGCGCAACTACGCCAGGCAGCTGGAGCCGGTCGCGCCGATCCTCGCACCCTGGGTCGCCCGGTTCGGATACGCGTAGCGACGAAGCGAACGCCGCCCGCGTGCGGTGCGCCGGCGGGCGCCGATAGCCGCGGACCGACCGCGTCGGACAATGCGGCCGGCGGAGGGGTTTTCGGCAGCGCGCGGCTCAAAACAGAACGGCGAGCGGACCGGGGTCCGCTCGCCGCTGTCTTCAGTCTGGATTGACGTCGAAATCTAGAATTCGGCGGTCATGCTCACAAAGACGTTGCGGCCCAGGACGTCGTAGATCTGCGGGAAGGTATTGCCGTTACCCCCGCCGAAGGCCCCGGTGTTGACCGAGTCCCCGCGGGGCGGATCCTGGTCGAACATGTTGTTGACGCCGGCGCGCAGGGTCAGGTTGGTCCGCATCTTCCAGGCCGCGCTGAGGTCGAAGTAGTTCACCGCCTCGGTCTTCGCATCGATGGTGTCGATGATGCCCGTCGAGAGGAAGGCGTTCTTCGTGTTGCCCTCGAACTTGGTGGCGCCGACATAGCGCCAGGTCAGGGTCGCATTGACGTCCCACGGCGTGGTCCAGGTCACCTTGGCCCGGTGGCGCCAGTAGGGGTTGGGGACGTTGCACTGCGGACCGTACAGGCCCGCACAGTCATAGGTGCCGCCGCCGGTGATCGGCTGGGTCACAAAGTGGGCGGTGTAGGTGCCGACCACGCTGAAGTTCAGGCCGCCCCATTCCGGCAGATGCCAGTCCGACAGCTGGGTGCGATAGTTCGCCGCAAAGTCGATGCCCTTGGTCTGCAGGAAGCCGGTGTTGGTGTTCCGGGCGTCAACAAAGCCCGAGCCGAACAGATCACCGGTGGTCGGGTCGCGGTGGATCGCCGAACAGAAGATCGGAGACCCTGTCGCCAGGCAGTTCTGCAGCGTCACCGCCGGTCCGCCCAGGCCGCCGACGATCAGGTCGCTGACCCGGATGTTGTAGTAGTCCACCGACATGGTGAGCGTCGGGAACCAGTGCGGCGTCAGCACGAAGCCATAGGTGTAGGTGTCGGCGGATTCCGGCCGAAGCGCGGTGTTGCCGCCCGACAGGGTGCCGCACTGCGAGGCGGGGCACGGATCGACGTTGCCGTACTGTGCCGCAGTCACGCCGCTGAGCTGGCAGGCGGCCAGGGACTTGGCGGGGGTAGGACCGCCGCAGGGGTCGATGCCGTTGAACAGGTTCTGAACCTGCGGCGTGAACAGGTCATTGACGTTCGGGGCGCGGACAGCGCGGTTGTAGCTGTAGCGGAACCGGATGTCCTCGGTCGGCGAATATTCAATGGCCGCCTTGTAGGTGTTGGTATTGATGCCGGTGTTGTAGGCCGAGTAACGGTAACCGGTCTCCAAGGTCAGGGACTTGATCCAGGGCATGTCCTGGATCAGCGGGGCGCGAGCCTCGCCGAACAGTTCGTAGACATCGAACGATCCGGAATTGCTCTTGCTCTGGCTGCCGCCGGACAGGTCGCCGATCGTATATTCGTTGTCGACGTTGTAGTTCAGGTTCTCACGACGATATTCGGCGCCGAGCGCGACGCCGAGCCCATCCTTCGCCCAGGGGCTGGTGATGCCGTATTTGCCGAGGTCGCCGGTCACCGAGGCGCTGGCGATCTGTTCGACGGTGGTGCCGTTGCGCAGGCCGGGCGTCAGCACATAGTTGTACGCCGCCTGGGAGATGCCGGCGCCCAGAGCCTTGAACAGGTTCAGCGGGACGCAGTCGCCGCCGGACAGGCACTTGCCGGTGACCGGATCGACCAGCAGGGCCTTCTGGATCTTGGCCAGGGAGGTATAGCCGCTCTGGGTGTCCTGATAGGAGGCCGTGCCGTACTGCAGGTAGGCGTCGTAGCGCCACGCCGGTCCCAGATCGCCGCGCAGGCCGAAGTTCAACCGGTAGCTCGAGTGGGTGTAGGCGTCCGTCCGGGGAACCGCGCCGAAGCGGTAGCCCGCCAGAACCCGTCCGAGGGCGGGGGTCCCGGCCGCCGCGCCGCAGAGCGCGGTCTGCTGGGAAGCCGACATCAGGGGGTTGTTGCAGTTGATCTCGAAATAGCTCTGGCCGACCACGGCGCCGGTTCCGGCGAACAGGCCGCTGGGGGCGTATTGCGCGCGCGAACGGTCATCGGCGAACATGAACTCGGAATAGAGTTGCATCTGCGAGTTCAGGTCGTAGTGGGCGAAATAACCGGCGTTGTAGCGATCATCCTGCCGCTGGATGTAGCTGAGGGTGTTGAAGTTGTAGCCGAACGAGCCCTGGGACGGGACAAAGGTGCTGGTGCCGTCCGGATTGTCGGCGAAGTTCTTCGTGGTGTTCGGCGGCGCGACGCCCGGCGCGGGGAGGAACTTGAACTTGCCGTAGGCGCCGTTGGACGAGCCGAAGCACTTGTAGCTGTCGTAGGCCGAATTGACCGACGTCGGACCCGGCTGGGAATAGAGGCCGCAGGCGGCGAAGTCCCGGGTCGATTGCGTCACCGGCTGCGCGTTGAAATAGGTCGCGTAGATGGTGATGTTGCCCTTGCCGTTGTCGAAGTTGTTGCCCATGACCGCCGAGAACGAGGTCTGGCCGCCGTCATGGCGCGTACCGGGAACCTTGTAGTTGCCAGCCCGCAGGGCGTCCTGGGCCACATTGTCCTGCTGGTTGTGCATGTTGAAGCTGTATTGAGCGTCGAAGCGAAGACCTTCGAAATTGTTCACCATCATGAAGTTGACGACGCCGGCCACGGCGTCGGCGCCATAGACGGCCGAAGCGCCGCCGGTCACCACGTCGATCCGATCGACGAGGGCCGCCGGGATGGTGTTCAGGTCGGCCACGGGCAGGTTGGGCACCGACTGCGGGTCGCCCGGCTGCAGGCGGCGGCCGTTGACCAGCACCAGCGTCCGCGTCGGGCCAAGGCCGCGCAGATCGATCGTCGCCGTGCCGTTGGAATTGATCGACTGGCCAAGGTTCTGTCCGCCGACCACCTGCGGCAGGGAGTTGGTCAGGGTGTCGATCGTCGCCGTGCCGGCGACCTTCACATCCTCCTGGCTGACCGTCACCAGCGGGCTGACCGAGGTCAGGTTCGGCTGCGGGATGCGCGAGCCGGTGACGACGATTTCAGAGACATCGCTGCTGGCCGCGGCCGCAGCGGCGGCGGAAGCCTGGGTGGCGGACAGGCCCAGGAAGGCCATACCGCAGATCATCGAGGAGGCCATCAGGCGCTCCCGCGTGGAATTGATTTTCAAGGTCTATATCCTCCAGCGGTCCGCCTGACGGCAGGACCAGCTCCCCAACAATACGGTCCCAGAAGCGACATCTGCGTCGAAGTCGAGTCCGGTTACGTCGGAGTTACGAGGGTATCCAACTCAGGGTCAACGCTCATTGCGCGCCGGCAATGTTGCAGGCGCCAACCTGTCGCATTCTGGTCACAGATTGTGCGTCGAGCCCGGCCGGGACGCACTTTTCGCCCCCGGCGGCCGCTTTCTCGCCAAAGGTTCGCCTCGCCGAGAGGCGGTTAAGTCACCCTTGCCGGTCGATCTCCAGGCGGGGTCCCCGCAGCCCGGTCCGCTTCGACGGACGCCGACCCGCACCGTCCAAGTCGGGCCTCTATCGGTCCTTGGGGTCGATCGCGTCGCGCAGGCCGTCGCCGATGAAGTTGAAGCTCATCAGGGTGACCACCATCACCGCCGAGGGAAAGATCAGCAGCCAGGGGGCCAGTTCCATGTCCTGTGCGCCGTGGGCGATCAGGGTGCCAAGCGAGGCCATCGGCGGCTGGACCCCCAGGCCCAGGAAGCTGAGGAAGCTCTCCGCCAGGATAACCGCCGGGATGGTCAGGGTCACATAGACCACCACCGGCCCCAGGAGGTTCGGCACGATGTGGCGCGCGATGATGCCGCCCTGGCTGAGACCCGCCGCGCGGGCGGCCTCGACGAATTCCTTGTGCTTCAGCGTCAGGGTCTGGCCGCGCACGATCCGGCTCATGGTCAGCCACTCGACCGCCCCGATGGCCACGAAGATCAGGATGAAGTTCGACCCGAAGGTGACCATCAGGAGGATCACGAAGAAGATGAACGGCAACGAATAGAGCACGTCGACAAAGCGCATCATCACCTCGTCCAGCCGCCCGCCGACGAATCCCGCCGTGGCGCCCCAGGCGACCCCGATCACCAGCGAGACGAAGGTCGCCACCAGTCCGATGGCCAGCGAGACCCGAAGCCCCATCAGCAGCCGCGCCAGCAGGTCGCGGCCCAGCGCGTCCGTGCCGATCAGGTGGCCATGGGTCAGGGGCCCCAGCCAGACGTCGGTCTTGTTGACCTCGTCGTAGCCATAGGCCGTCAGATAGGGTCCGAAGATCGCCGCGCCGGTCAGCAGGGCCAGGACGATCATGCCGCCGACCGCGGCCCGGTTGCGCATCAGCCGGCGCCGCGCATCGTCCCACAGGCTGCGGCCCTTCAGCGCTGCGGTCTGCATACTGCGGGCGCCGTCGCGCGAACCGGGCACGAGAAACGAGGCGCTCATGCCAGTCGCACCCGGGGATCGAGCACCGCATAGAGCAGGTCGGCGATCAGGTTCAGCACCAGGATCAGGCCGGCGTAGAAGATCACCATGCCCATGACCACGGTGTAGTCGCGCTGCAGGGCGCTGATCACGAAGAACTTTCCCAGCCCCGGCAGGTTGAAGATCTTCTCCACCACCAGCGATCCTGTGATCAGCCCCGCGCACGCCGGGCCAAGGTAGCTGACCAGGGGCAGGATGGCCGCGCGCAGGGCGTGGCGGGTGACGATCCGATGCTCCGGCAACCCCTTGGCGCGCGCGGTGCGGACATAGTTGGAGTGCAGCACCTCGATCATCCCGGCCCGCGTCAGCCGAGAGATGATGGCGATCTGCGGCAGGGCCAGGACGGTGACCGGCATCACCAGATTGATCAGCGCCCCGTCGTTCCAGCCGGCGCTGGGCAGCCAGCCGAGCCTGGAGGCGAACGCCAGCACCAGCAAGGGCGCGGTGACGAAAGTCGGGATGCACACCCCCAGGACCGCCACGGTCATGACCCCATAATCCGCAGGCTGATTCTGGCGCAGCGCCGCCAGCACCCCAAGGCTGACCCCGATCACGCCCGCCAGGAGGATCGCCGAGAGCCCGAGCCGCAGGCTGACCAGGTAGTTCTGCGCAAGGATGTCGAGGACCGACTTGTCCTTGTATTTCAGCGACGGCCCGAGATCGCCATGCGCCACGCCGGCGAGGTAGCTCAGGTACTGCGCGCCGAGCGGCCGGTTCATCCCGTACTTGGCCAGCACGTTGCGCTCGATCTCCGGCGACAGCTTGCGGTCCATGTCGAAGGGATTGCCGGGCGCGGCGCGCATCATGAAGAAGGCCAGCGTCACCACCAGGAAGAGCGTCGGGATCGCGACCAGGAGGCGCCGGCCGATGAAGCTGAACATGAAGGGCAATGCGCCTTTGGATTTCGAGGCTTTTCAGGACCGGGCGTTGCGAAACTTTCACCGGCCCCCGATGATGTCAACGCAAGCTAGTGTGCTGGATCTGAAGTTCGCCTTCTTGAGGGATCAGGCTCTGAGCGAACTTCAGATCCAGGAAGCACACTAGGAAACAAAGGCTTGCTGGTGTCCTCATCGATTCCGAAGTTCGTCCGCACCGGCCTCAGGCGCCCGCGAACTTCGGAATCGGGACACTAGCGCCCCAGCCGAAAGACACCGATGAGCGACTTCCGACGCGTTACCGAGGATCTCTCCGTCGCCCCGCAGATCGGCGTCGCCGATGTGGCCGAGGCCGCCCGCCAGGGCTTCAGCCTGATCATCAACAACCGGCCCGACGGCGAGGAGCCGGGCCAGCCCACCGGCGCCGAGATCGC